>CALCUQ010000068.1 GCA_937906795.1 uncultured Bacteroidales bacterium
GGTTTGAACTTCACCTACAAGCTTGGCTCAAAACTATTTGATGCCGCTGAGAAAGATGTTGATGATGATGGTTACTATTGGGAGAGAATCCGTTCTAAGAGAGTTGCTGAGAACCGTTGGAAAACTGTAGGACAGGGTACTGATATTCCTCAGATTTCAGGTTTGGATCTTGAGGATGCAATGGGTACAAGCTCACGTCACTTGCATAGCGGAAACTTCTTGAGACTTAAAAATATCTCTTTGTCATACAACTTGCCTAAAGCTGTGGTAAGCAAGGTTGGTTTGGGTTCTGCAAGAGTATATTTCAATGGCCAGAACCTATTGACATTTGCTGGTTACAAAGAGGTAGATCCTGAGGTTAACCAATATGGTACTCGCGGTTGGGAGACTCCTTTTGGCAAAACTTATACATTTGGTCTAGAGTTCACATTCTAATTTAAAACAGTAAAACAATGAAAAGAATTAATATACTATTTGCATTATTTTGCATTTTAGTCCTCTCTTCTTGTGAGTCTTTCTTGGATAAGAAACCTACTAACTCCGGAGAGTCTTCATCAATGATCAAGACAGAGGCAGACGCGCAGTTGGCACTAAACGGTATAATGGAGAAGATGATCTCAAGCAGTTATCTTGGAAGAAACATGTTCTTGTATGCCGATGCTAAAGGCGGAGATTTGACAATTGAGTCGCAAGGTAGAGGCTCAGATAACCTATATACTTATGGACACTCTCCAGAGTCTGGTTCATATTCAGGTTTCTGGACACAGGGTTACAACATCATCATGCAGTTGAATAACCTTATAAGCAACATTGAGGCTCTTAAGGAAGCTGGTACTGAGGAGGATTTTGATGATGCTCTTGGTCAGGCTTACACTTATCGTGGTATGATCTACTTTGACCTTGTACGTTTGTATGGTGAGCCTTACAATGAGAATAAGAGTGCATATGGTGTTCCAGATGTTACTGAAATGTTGGATGCTATGGCACAAGAGGGTAGAGCTTCAGTTGAGCAGAACTATGCTACAATCGTTTCAGATTTGACAAAGGGTGAGTCTCTACTTGGCAAATCAAAGAACAACGGTTTCATTAACTATTATGGTAATAAAGCTCTTCAGGCAAGAGTATACCTTCAG
>CALCUQ010000069.1 GCA_937906795.1 uncultured Bacteroidales bacterium
GAATTCAAAAAACCCAATGTCATTTCGTCGGGATTCCAAAGACCAAATCTCTCTTATGTTGTAAGAAAGACAGATGACAAACTTGGACACCTTATTAAAATATGCAATGGGGTTGCCGGAACCGGGATAGTATATGTGAGGGAGAGGAGAAGGTGTGAGGAGATATCAAAGTTTCTTAAAGACAATGGGATAAGTTCTGATTTTTACCATGCGGGTTTAAGTAAAGATGTAAGGTCTTACAAACAGGATGACTGGAAAAATGACAGAACACGTGTTATAGTTGCTACAAATGCTTTTGGAATGGGTATTGATAAACCCGATGTCCGTTTTGTAATTCATTATGACTTACCTGATTCTCTTGAGGCTTATTTTCAGGAGGCTGGAAGAGCAGGCAGGGATGGCCAAAGGTCATACGCAACTGTGCTATGGAATGCTACTGACATTTCCAGATTGAATAATATCTTCAATACTACTTTCCCCGACAGTGATTATATTAGGGATATATATCAGAAAGTATATATGTACCTTAATGTTGCCTATGAAGATGGGGCTTATTGTATTTACAAGTTCAATCTTATGGATTTTGCAAAAAGATATGAGCTTCAGTCTGCAAAGGCTTTCTATGCTATAAAGTATATTGAACAGTTGGGTTATTGGGAACTCACAGATGAGATGGAATCGCCATCAAAGATTATGTTTGTGGTTGAAAGGGATGAGTTGTACAATGTGCAACTTAAGAACCCTCAGCTTGATACCTTTATTAAGGCTATAATGCGTATGTATACAGGACTGTTCTCCAAAATGACACCTGTAGATGAGGATTATATAGCCAGAGTTACTATGGATACTCCTATGGGGGTAAAGGAGAAACTCAAAGAGTTGCGGTTTAAAGGGATTATAAAGTATTCCCCAAGAGTACGTACTCCGCTTCTTATATCAAACTCAGAAAGATTATACGAGGCTAATTTTTATTTGTCTCAAAAAGAATATGATGTGCGCAAACATATGTATAAAGAGAGGATGGAAGGGGTACTGGATTTTGTTAATAAGAGTGACAAATGCCGTAGCAGAGTCTTGCTTGATTATTTTGGTCAGCCTACAGATATTGATTGCGGCGTATGTGATGTGTGCATTGCCAGAAAAAATGACCAGAATTTCAAACAACAGGCAGACATTGTTAAATCCAGAATAATGGAAATACTGGGAAAAAACAAACAGATATCCATTAAACAACTAGAAACTGTTGCTGGTGATGAATATCTGTTCTATCTTTCAACCTTAAGGTATATGGTTGACAATAAGGATGTTGTCCTTAATGATGATGTTATTTCTCTTCCCCGATAAATTCTTTTAGTTTTTGATAGAGTTTACTTACAGGCAGTCCAACAACATTATAGTAGGAACCGTCAATTCTGTTTATGCCAATGTGCCCAATCCACTCCTGTACAGCGTATGAACCTGCCTTGTCCATTGGGTTGTATCTGTTTACATAATACTCAATCTGCTCTCTCTCCAATTTGTTGAAATATACATCGGTACAGGCAGAGAAACTGCTGGTTTTAGTATTGCTTCTTATACATACACCTGTAATTACAGTGTGCTTGTTGTTGCTTAATTTCTCCAGCATTTCAATTGCCCCTTCTGAGCCTGATGGCTTGCCTAAGATCTCATTCCCACAAAGTACCATTGTGTCTGCGGTTATAAGGATTTCATTATCTGCTAATTGCCTGTGAAAACCATTTGATTTGCCCTCTGCCATATATAGTGGGACCGCTTCCAATGCCATGTTGCTGGGGATTATTTCCTCAAAATTGTTGTTGGTGTCAATTGTAAATTCAATATCCAATCCTTTCAACAACTCTTTTCTTCTTGGAGAAGCAGATCCAAGAATTATTTTCTTTCCATAGAATAGTTTATCTGCACTCTCCATTGTTAGCTCCTCTGCCAAATTTTCCTTCATATAGTTCTGCATCAAATTCCCATTTACCCTGTATCTTAAGAACTTGCTCTATCAAATCTCTTACAGCACCTCTACCTCCGGGGTATAGAGAAACAAAGTCACATACCTGCTTTACCTCTTCCACTGCATCAGAAGGGCATACGGCAAGCCCACATTCTTTTAAAATAGGTATGTCGGGAACATCATCTCCCATAAAAGCAACCTCATTGGGTTTTACACCACATTTATTGCAAAAATCATAGAAATCCGGTAATTTGTTTCTGGATTTAAGATATATATGCTCAACTCCAATCCCTTCAAATCTTTTTCTTACAGACTCCGACCCGGCACCAGATATAATTCCTATATCATATCCACTCAAATAAGCCCATCTTACACCAAAGCCATCTTTTGCATTATGAGTTCTCAACAAGTCGCCATCAGGCATAACCAGAACACTTCCGTCTGTAAAAACGCCATCCACATCAAATGCGAATGCTTTTATATTCTTTAATTTTGTTTTGTAATTGCTCATAACTGTTTATTTGAATTGTATTTTTCCATTATTTTCTCCGACAACATTCTGTATACTTCCAAATGAGATGCCAATCCCTTTTCTTCCAACACTTTCATGTGTTTGTTCAGCGTCTGCATGTCGCCTCTTAATGCTGGTCCGGTTTGGGAAACTGTAGGGTTGTTCAAAAATGCTTTCCTTACAGTTTCTATTGCTCCCGGCAACAGGAATGTGAAATTGGGGCTTGCTACATCATAAGCCAGTGAAAGAATATAATTTATGAAATTTGTACCAAACACTGCTGCTGTGTGCATTTGTAGTCTCTTTTGGGATGAACAAAGGTTATATTCAGCTTTTAGGGTTTGCACTGTTTGTGTAAGAATTGTTTCTCCCAATCTTGTGTTCGCTTCCAGTAAAAAAGGGACCAACCTGATATCAATATCCTTATTTTTACTTAGTGTCATTAACGGATATAAAACTCCGCAATTATCTATTCCTGCATCTATGAGTGTCTGAATGTCTGTAGCACCACTTGTGTGTACAATAAGGTCAAATTTGCTTTTAATAGGGGCTATATTTTGAGCAACACTATTTATTGCAGAGTCACTTACAGCTATTACCAGTATG
>CALCUQ010000070.1 GCA_937906795.1 uncultured Bacteroidales bacterium
ATCTGGTTTGCATTCCTGAACAAGCGCATAAAATTTGGAACAACACTGCCGTACCAGATAGGAGCAGGCTCTGTAAGTGGTCTGATGGGCGGTTTCTTTGGAATGCACGGCCCTCCGGCAGTACTCTATTTTATCTCTGCAGAGGCCGACAAAATGCACTACATGGGAATGATCCAGACCTATTTTGTAATAACAAATGCAATGATGACATTTGCCCGCGCCTACAACGGCTTTGTTACTCCGGCCGTAGGCAAATGTTACATTTTCTGTCTGGGAGCCGTTGCTATTGGCTCCGCATTGGGCTCCTGGGCCTTCAGCCGCATCCCCGGCAACAAATTCCCTTATGTAGTATACGGCTACATAGGAATCAGCGGCCTCATCATTCTCTGCAGTGCAATGTAACTTCGCCTCTTTATTGGGAGATTCCCTATCAGAAGATTGCCCCAATGGGCAGAGGAGATAACTTAATTGCAGGATATAGTACTTCAACCAATTTATCAAAAATATTGGCCAATAGTTGCGCCCAAAAGAAAGAGTAATAAATATGGCCTTAAATTTGAAATGTTTTCTTGTAAAACTTTACTTATGAAACGTTTTATTATATTTCTGTCGGGAATATTAGTAATAACCTCTTGTTTTCCTTTGTATGCTCAAAAAATTAAGGAAAATGATGAGATTTTTGCATCAGTTGGTGTAAATGTCCCCATGTATAAAGGTGTTGAAAGTGATATGGTTGTGGGGCTCCATTATGGGCATTGTCATTCGAATGGTATAGGTTACAGGGTCGGTTTCAATTATTCGCCGTCGGTTGCTGATGTGAGCAATTATATTGGTATTCCTTTGGCGTTCACTTACAGGACAGGTTCCCGTTCCTTTTCCAATAGAGTGCAATCTGCTGCAATTGGGGGGCTCAATTCTGCTGACGGGAGTGGGGATGAGGGATTGAAATACGGATTTACTGCTTTTTTGATGAATATGTTTGACAGAATTGAGTTTTCTGCCGGATTGACTCCAGGATATGTTTCAGGAGGAAGCAGCTCTCCAAGTGTGTCGCGATATGGATATGGATTGAGTCATTGGGAAAGAAGATGGACAGAGAAACTGTATGGATTTGCCTTATCCATTGATGCTGGAGTGAATATCAATTTTCGTATCTGGCGTTTTGACCTTAGGCTTATGCCGGCATTTCATTACAATATTACAAATAATTACAGGTACCATACTGAAAAGGGAGATGATTCTGTAGGGTTACTCTCAAGCAAAGATAGGCCTCTGAGATGGTTTTT
>CALCUQ010000071.1 GCA_937906795.1 uncultured Bacteroidales bacterium
CTCATATTCGGCAAGTGCGTTAAATAACTTAAATCAAACACGCCTTGGTGGGTTTTGCCGTCTTTACCGACAAGTCCCGCCCTATCAAGACAAAAAGTTACGGGTAAATTTTGCAAGCATACGTCGTGAATAATTTGATCGTAACTACGTTGCATAAAAGTTGAATATATATTACAGAACGGCAACACTCCATTTGCAGCCAGACCTGCAGAAAAAGTTACCGCATGCTGCTCAGCTATACCAACATCAAATGCCCTATGAGGAAAAATTTCCATCATCTTTGTCATAGAACATCCACTTGCCATAGCCGGTGTTATACCAACTATCTTGTCATTCTCTCTTGCAAGTTCAACCAAAGTTTCCCCAAAAATATCCTGATACCTATATATATTAGGATTTTTTGCAACTCTCTCTCCAGTCTCCACATTAAATTTGCCAGGAGCATGCCAAATACTTTGATTTTCTTCTGCCGGTTTATACCCCTTCCCTTTTACCGTTCTCACATGCAAAAGTTTTGGCCCTTTTATCTCTTTTATATTGCTTAATGCAGTTACAAGCTCATTTATATCATTGCCATCTATACTTCCAAAATACCTAAAACCCAGCGACTGGAATATAGAGCCATTTTTAAATAATGCCATTTTTGTACTAAGCATTATTTTTTGGATAAATTTTCTTACTCTTGCACTCCCGATAAAATTCCAGACCTTGTTCTTCATATTATTATAAGTCTGGGATGTGGAAAGTCTTACAAGATAGTTGTGCATAGCTCCAACATTGTGGTCTATAGAAATTTGATTATCGTTTAGAATAACCAATATGTCAGATTTCAATGCACCCGCATTGTTAAGTCCCTCATACGCCAGGCCACCAGTGAGTGCGCCATCGCCAATTATGGCAACAGTTTTTATATCATCTCCTTTTATTTTGGCTGCCTCAGCCATTCCCAAAGCAGCTGATATTGATACAGAAGTATGTCCTCCTCCAAAAGCATCATACTCACTTTCAGACATTTTAGGGAATCCACTGATTCCTCCAAACTTTCTGTTGTACACAAAAGCCTCTCTCCTGCCTGTAATAATCTTGTGTGCATAAGCCTGATGTCCCACATCCCAAATAAGCTTGTCTTTAGGAGTATCATACACATAGTGCAATGCAACAGCAAGTTCCACCGCACCAAGACTGGCTCCCAGGTGACCTGGATTCTTGGCACAGCATTCAATCATATACTCTCTTACCTGCTTGCACAACTGTTCAAGTTGGGAGCAGTCAAATGATTTTATATCTTTTGGCGAATTTACCTTTTCCAATAATTCCACGCTACAATTTTCCTTTTAAAAGTTACGCAATTTACAACTAATTTAGATTAAAGAAAAATTTAATTATTTTTGTCTTTCATTTCTATAATTAGTAACTTGCCTAATTATAATGTACTTTTAGAAGAAATTTTAAATAAAACAACAAATAATGACCAAAGTAAAAAAACTTTTAAATGACAGTTTTGCAGCAAGATGGACAGCATTGGTGCTTGTTGCCCTAATGATGTTCTTTGCATATATGTTTGTAGATGTACTGTCACCTCTTTCAACATTGTTGGAAACCAGTAAAGGTTGGTCTGCAGAGACTTACGGAACTTTCTGCAGCTCTGAATACTTCCTTAACGTATTCGCATTCTTCCTTATTTTTGCAGGTATCATCCTGGATAAAATGGGAATTCGTTTTACCGGAATTCTATCGGGAGCAGTAATGGTAATTGGAGCATCAATAAAATTGTATGCAATCAGTGATATTTTTACTCCCGACAGTGGACTATACAGATTTCTTGATTCTTTCTGGACCAGTTTCCCTGCCAGTGCAAAATTAGCTTCAATAGGCTTTATGATTTTTGGATGTGGAGTGGAGATGGCTGGTGTAACAGTATCTAAAGCTATTGCCAAATGGTTCAAAGGCAAAGAGATGGCACTTGCAATGGGATTGGAAATGGCTATTGCCCGTCTTGGAGTTTTTGCGGTATTCCGTCTTTCACCATACCTTTCAACATGGGTAGCAGATTCAGATCCTACCGTTATAACACCAGTACTTTTCTGTACACTTCTGCTTATTATTGGTCTTATTACATATACCGTATTCACTTTTATGGATATAAAATTGGACAAACAGCTTGGAGAAGCTGCAACAGAAGAAGCAGAAGAGCAATTCAAGATTAGTGATATCAAAATATTGTTCACAAGCAAAACATTCCTTATGGTTGCCGGACTATGCGTGTTGTACTACTCTGCAATATTCCCATTCCAGAAATTTGCAACAGGAATGCTTGAAACAAATCTTAATATGCCAACATCAGAAGCATCCGGTCTATTCTCCTGGTTCCCTATTGGAGCAATGTTCCTTACCCCTTTCCTTGGAGCCTTTCTTGATAAAAAAGGCAAAGGTGCCTCAATGCTGATTGCAGGTTCTATTCTTATGATTACTTGCCACTTGATCTTTGCATTGGTTCCACTTAATCAGACAATTGCATATTTTGCTATTATACTTTTGGGAGTATCCTTCTCATTGGTTCCAGCTGCGCTATGGCCATCTGTTCCAAAACTTGTAGAGGAGAGATATTTGGGATCTGCATATTCAGTAATATTCTGGATTCAGAACATAGGACTTATGTTGTTCCCTATTATTATTGGCTGGAGCTTGGACAAGACAGGCGGATATACTGTTCCAATGCTTATATTCTCATCTTTGGGAGCATTAGCATTCTTGTTGGGTTTATGGCTAAAAGTGGAAGACAAGAAGAAAGGTTACGGACTTGAACTTCCTAATATCAAATAGAAAATTTATAAATATTCAATAATCAATAAACAAAACACTTAAATTTTATGGCAAACGTAGTTAAATCTTTAAAAGAGAGCAAAAGTGCTTGTTGGATTGCATGGGCATGCCTTGTAGTACCAATGTTTGCATCGTACTTCTTTGACGACATGTTCTCTACAATTTCACACATTTTCCAGGATCCTGAAAAACTTGCTTTAGGATGGAACTCTATGGATTATGGTTTTTACGCTGGCGGATACTCTTTCCTATGTGTATGGGGTGGACTTATCATTTGCGGTATATTACTTGACAAATGGGGCGTACGCATTACAGGTTCAATCTTTGTTGGCCTTATGGCTTTGGGTGCAGCTATTGTATTTGTTACAATCTCCACTCCAGCTATTGTTGCTACAGGACACTCTCTAACAATTGCATACGTTGGATGTATGTTGTTTGGATTGGGTAGTGAGATTGCAGGTGTTGCAGTAACACGTTCTATTGCAAAATGGTTTAAAGGCAAATCAATGGCATTAGCTATGGGTCTACAACTTGCAATTGCACGTTTGGGAACAGCAGCCGCTCTATTGCTTTCTCCAGTTTTGGTAGCTCAATCAGAGGCAGGTTATCCTCTAGATGTAACTAACAGACCTGCATTCTACGGTCTATGCCTTCTTTTGCTTGGTTGCGTTGTTTGGGGAGTTTTTGTTGCAATGGATGCAAAATTTGACAAACAAGCCGGCACAACAGATAAAGTTGAGACTGCAGAAGAGG
>CALCUQ010000072.1 GCA_937906795.1 uncultured Bacteroidales bacterium
ATGAATATTTATATCCTCCTCAAATGCATTCAACAACTCTTTACCTTGTTTTGCAAAACCTTTGGCAGCAAGTATCAAGTTGGCCTCCACATATGGTCCCAACAACCAAGGGAATGTACAACCGTTGTAGTGAGCAATATCCCTACTGTTCTGGTCACCCTCATATACACCTTTATATAAAGGATTTTTAGGAGATAAAGTTCTCACACCCCTAACTGTAAGCAACTCCTTCTTCACAACCTTAATCACACCCATTCTTTGCTCCTCTGTAAGAGGTGAATACATAAGGCTGGCTGCTATAAGCTGATTAGGTCTTACATATATATTTTGGCCTCTGTCATTTACAAAGTCTGCCAAATACTCTTTTTGATCGTACCAGAATACTTTGGCAAAATTCTCATCAAGCTTTTTGATAATGATTTCTGCCTCAACAGCCACTTTTGGTTTTGAATTTGCAGCTGCCAAATCTCTTACAAGACATAAAGCATTATACCACAAAGCATTTACCTCAACCTGATAACCATATCTGTTACAAACTGGCAAACCGCTTACGTATGTATTCATCCAGCTTAATGCAACTCCATCTTTTTGAGCCCACAACAAACCGTTCTCATGCAACCAGATACTGTTTCTGTATCCTTTTACATAAGAATTCATTATATCTGTAAGAAGCTTTCCGAATTTTTTCCACACCTGCTCTTTAGATGCACCATATTGTACATATTGGCCTATTGCTCTTGCCAGCCATAATGCAACATCCGGAGCATTGTCACCATAAAGAATCTCATCTTTATGTTGTTTTGCAATACTTGTCAATACTCTCTCAAATCTCTCCGCATCACCATTATTATATAGTGTCAAACCTGCAAGTGCATTGAAAGAATCTCTCAAGTTCTCATAATCCCAAGAATAACCCGAACAAATACTGTACTCATTGTCAATCTTAGTTACAAACTGGTCTGCAGCAAGTTTCAAACATGCATCGTATGAGTTTCTAAGGTTATCACGTTTTGCAACTTCTTTCTCAAATCTTGTTTTAAGAGATTTTGACTGACACAATGATGTTGAAGCTGAAAGAATAACGCTCTCTCCTTTTTTAATTGGAATTTCAAAGTAACCGGGAACAAACAAGTCCTCAGAACTTGCAAAACCTCTTCTTCTCTCCTCTTTGTACACAATATTTTTGTACCAGTCCGGACATGCAACCCACTCATTCTTTTTATTCAATTGCAAATGCAAAGAAGGGAAGCCAGAATACATATTGAATGCAACTCCATTGTCAACAGTTGCATATCTTGTATTGGCACTGGTGTTTGCTTTTGTCAATGAGTGAATGTTTCTGTATGCCAAGAAAGGCTTGATTCTTAGAGTTGTTGGTGAATGAGCCTCCAATAGGGTGTATTTCACCAAAACCTCTTCACTGTCTCTTACAAACATCACTGTTTTCTCAAATTTCATACCTCCTACCCTATAAATAACAGTAGAAGCGTAATCCATTTCAAAATCAATAATGTATTTATGGCCACGCGGCTCATAAACATCACCATACGAGGTAATACCCAAATTAAAGCATTGGCCATGCTGAATAAGGGTCTCGTGCAGAGTTGAGAGTAGAATATGTTTTTCACCCCCAAAATTTTTGATTGGAACAACAAGTAAACCATGATATTTTCTTGTATTGCAACCTACTATTGTTGTATTTACATAGCCACCGGCTCTGTTTGTCAACAATATCTCGCGCTCTAAAGAATACTCAAGATTTACAAGTTCCTCTTTGTTAAATTCCAAATACGCCATTATACTATTTTTATGAATTAATTATTTATTTACATTTCTAAGTACAAATGCACTCCTGCTAGGAATATACAATTCAAGTTTTCCATCTTCCATTGTAAAGTGCCTTTGATTGCGGTCATTCCTCTCAAACCCATTGAACTCTGCCCAATCACTATCCAGAACAACCTCATATTCACCAGGTTCAACAGCAACCTTATAATCTGTGTATGAATTTACAGGGCTAAAGTTGAACACAAAAATGAATCCACCTCTTTCCATTACCAGCACCTGTTTCTGCTGGTCATTATAAACAGATACTGCAGCCGATGCCAAAATCCTGTTCTCAGAGAAAAGATGAATCATCTGCCTGTCAAAATTCAAAAGTTTGTGATATCTTAGGAATGGGCTGTCTGCAAGACTCCATTGTCTGCGGGCATGTTTATGCGACCAGTTGTTTCCCTCTCTTGGAAAATCAATCCATTCCGGATGACCAAATTCATTACCCATAAAGTTCAAGTAACCACCATTGATAGTAGATGCAGTCAACA
>CALCUQ010000073.1 GCA_937906795.1 uncultured Bacteroidales bacterium
GAGCATTAATAGGAAGCAAATATAATAAAATATATAAAGAGGTGGGCTCAAAAGGGGTAATTTTAAGAGGAAAGAGGGATCCCTCAAGCGCCAACCTCATATGGTATCTACGAGTTAAGAGCCTCTACAGCCATAACTTCCTGAGTATTTCTCTTTAGACCTTCTCTTGCCAGATACAGCATTTTTGCAAAAGCACCCAAGCATTTTGCTATGTAGTATACAAGTTTGGCAACATTCTCATCTCTACCTCCAAAAACTGTGATAGAAGTAGTATTATCTATTTCAATTAGTCCGTTGTTTTTCATAATTCTAATATTTAATGGATTCCCATCCGTCGTTAAAACCCTCTTTCATTTCATCACCATAATCGAGAATAAAATTGGCAATGTGCTTAATGACAATTGCTAATTTTCTTATGGCATCCCAGGAGATACCTCCTCTTACCTGTGTGCTTTCATTCACATCTATGGCTATCAAGCCTCCACGTTCCATCAATATTTTTTCCATAATGTTTTTATTTAGCCTGCCGAATCAGTGCAAGGCAGGTTCCCACTTGAGCAATTGCTCTCAATAACTATAGTTTTATTGGCCAATTCAAAACCTTCCATGTTATGGGAGATAAGAACAATGTGTTTATTCTGATTTTTCAGTTCTTTTATGATATTTCCTATCTCTTTCCTGGATTTTATGTCCAAATGGGCATCTGGCTCGTCAAAAATGTATATCTGAGGGTTTTTGTATATAGCCCGCGCAATACATATCTTTTTACATTCTCCTCCCGACAAGGCATTTCCATTATTCCCAACTTTGGTGAGCAACCCCATAGGAAGTTTCTCTATAAGTGGAAGTAAACCTACTTTATAGCATATGTTTAACACCTTGTCAATATTCTCTGTCCCTTCTTTGCAGGTAATGTTTTCAAGAATAGTAGAATTGAACAGGTATGGCGATTGCTCAATGTATCCAATAATATTTCTCCAACAATCAAATGAAATGGTGGACAGGTTTGTTCCGCCTATTGTTATCTTTCCCTCTGTTGGTTCAAGATCCTTGCATATCAAAGATGCCACAGTTGATTTTCCGCACCCGTTTGTACCGCTGATGAGTGTTACCTCCCCAGGAGAAATGGTAAAATTAAGGTTATGCAGCAGGTTGTCCCTTCCCGGGTAAGAGAAGTTTACCTTACAAAATTCAATGGTACTTTTTTCTATATTGCATGGTATATGGTTAAGAAAGTTTGTATGTTCATCCCCTTTTTCATCTTTAAGGTCCAATATTTCCTGCAACCGTTCAAAGGCAACAACGGCATTGGCAACAATCTCACCTGTTTCCATCAGACGGTTAAGCGGAGTTGTAAAAAATGTGCATAAGGTATACAAGCCAACAAATTCTCCTATTGTAAGAAGGTTGTTTATGATTGAGTGGGTAGCCAATGTAAAAACAGTGGCTATAATCCCTACACCAATACCTGTTGTAGCACTTTCATATTTATTTATTGCATTTGCACTCCTATAAAATGCACCTGCATATTCTACAAAGCTTCTGCCAAGTCTGTCCAGTGCAATTTTTTGGCAATTATAGTGTTTGATAGTTGTAATGCCAGAGATATTCTCTATTATTCCAGCCTCAAATTCTGCGTTGCAAACAGCCAGTTTCTTGCCCAGTTTTTTGTTTACCTTCCCCGACAAATAATATATCAGTATGTATATTGGCACAAAACATATTATTGCACACCCCAGTTTTGCATTGAAGAAAAACATGAATATAACAGATCCAGCCAGTGTAAGGAGTGCTTGTAATGCCCGTGGTTACAAAGGATCTTACTTTTACTATATCATCCATTCTACTTGTGATGTCTCCAATGGGATGAGAATGGAAGAATTGGGATGGAAGCACAAAGAGCTTTTCCAGAAACTCACTCACCAGGGTAGTATCAATTTTGATACTGCATTGTATAAGAAATATTGTTGCATAATATCCTATAACCATAGACATAGTTGATAGCATAACTATAAGAATGGAAACCATTTTAAGGTATATGTGACTGTTACTGTCAATGGCCTTGTCTACAAACGTCTGTAAAAACACAGAGGTGCATATGCCTATAAGTATACAACATACAGCACCTAAAAATGACAGCAGGCACTCTTTTTTATGAAAAACGGATAATGCCAGTAGTTTATGGGCGGTACTGCAATTTTTCTCCTTCTTTACAAATGCAGCATTGGGTGTACATATTATGATATATCCTGTCCATATAGAATTGAATTCCAAATAAGAGATTTTCTTGTGGGTGCCATACTGGGGATCCATTATTTTAACTTGCTTTTCAGATATTGAGCAAACTACAACATAATGGTAGTAGCCTTCACCATTTTTGGTATGGGCAATAAAAGGAGAGCCAATCTCTTTAAGTAAAGAAATTTCTTTGTTGGGGGAGTTGTAACCTTTGGCATCGAGCCCAACTTTTTGTGCGCCATCAATTATCCCTTTAATGGAAATACCCTCCTTGTTGCATCCGCAGTAAAGGCTGAGTTCTGCAAGGGTATAATGAGCACCATTGTATGCGCAGATGTATGCCAGACAAGCAGCCCCACAATCGTATCTGTAATGTTGTCTTATTCTCATAATATCAAATGGCAAATGCACATCCGGTAATGCACAAAACAATTGTAAATATTATGATAATCAAGTAGAAAACAGTAAAATTCCTACTTTTCCCAATAAGCAACCATTGTGGCTGTTCTTTAAGTTTGCTTAATAAATCACCTTCTTCCATATCTCTCTTTTTTTACAAAGTTGGGACAAGAGATTCTATGGGAAGTGACAAAAAATAAAAAAATGGTGATTACTGTATAAACTTGTCCAAATATGGAAAGATTGTGTCGGCGAACTTCTCTAACCAGTTATATACGGGGGAATTGCTGAATGTACTTTTGGGAACAAGGTCTGCTGCTCCGTTTATTTTATAGAAAAGGGTACTTATCAGGGAAAGGATAAGGGTAGCTTTAAATCCTGCAAAGAAAAAGCCCAGAATTCTGTTAAGCCATCCGAGCGAAGCAAAGTCAAACATCCTTTCAATTCCTTTGCCTATGATATTTGCCAATATTATTACAAATACAAGAATTATGGCAAATGCAACTATGTCAATGGAAGATTGGGACCAGGACAAAGAGAACCAATCTTTTATATGGGCTCCCAAAAATGTACTGAACTTGAATGCGCACCATACGCCCGCAAAAATGGCAAGGATACTTACCGCTTGGCTTATAAATCCTTTGAATAGCCCCCAGAAGGCGTATCCAATGATTATTGCAAGAATAATAATGTCTAATGTGCCCAACTCCATATATGTTATTTTTTTTTCAAAAATACGTAATTATCTTATCTTTGCAAATTCAAAATTTACTACAATGGGCTACAAAGAATATAAGAAATTAGACTTAGTTGAGATAAACAAAAGTGTATTGGATAAATGGAAAGCAGAGAAATGCTTTGAGAATACACTTAAATTGAGAGAAGGTGCAAAGAAATTTGTATTTTTTGAGGGACCTCCTTCTGCAAATGGAATGCCTGGTATTCACCATGTTATGGCAAGAGCAATAAAGGATGCTTTCTGTAGATACAAAACTCAGTGCGGTTATCTTGTGCAAAGAAAAGCAGGCTGGGATACTCATGGTTTGCCTGTAGAGTTGGGTGTTGAAAAGATGTTGGGAATTACCAAAGAAGATATAGGTAAGAAGATTAGTGTGGATGATTATAACAATGCATGCCGCAAGGAGGTTATGAAATATACCAAAGAGTGGGTTGCATTGACAGAGAAAATTGGATACTGGGTTGATATGGATAATCCATACATCACATATGACAACAAGTATATTGAGACTCTATGGCATCTGTTAAAGGATATTTATGGAAAAGGTCTTTTGTACAAAGGTTATACAATCCAGCCATATTCACCGGCAGCAGGTACCGGACTTAGCTCTCATGAGTTGAATCAGCCAGGTTGTTATAGAGATGTTAAAGATACAACAGCTGTTGTGCAGTTTAGTGTAATAAAAGACTCTGCAAGCCAGTTCCTTTTTGATGAGAATACCCCAGATGATGGATTGTATTTCTTGGCATGGACAACCACACCTTGGACTTTGCCTTCTAACATGGCTCTTTGTGTTGGCCCAAATATTGAGTATGTAAAGGTTAAGTCATTTAATCCTTATACTGGAATTCCTGCAACTTATGTTGTTGCTAAAGAACTTTTATACAGCCATTTCAACAAAAAAGCAGAAGAGTTGTCATTGGAAGATTACAAGCCTGGTGACAAATTGGTTCCTTTTAAGGTTTATGACAAGGTATACAAAGGTTCAGAACTTAAAGGTATAAGTTACAAACAGCTTATAGAGTGGATCAAACCTGAGCCTGAAATGATGAAGGTTATAGTTGGTGACTTTGTAACCACTTCTGATGGTACAGGTATAGTTCATATTGCAAGAACTTTTGGTGCCGATGATGATAAAGTTGGTAAGGTAAATAATATTCCTCCATTCTTTGTTGTGGACAAGAATGGTGACAACCAGCCAATGGTTGACAAAACAGGTAAGTTGTTCAAAATAGAGGACCTTGACCCTGTATTTGTAGAGCAGAGAGTAAATGATTCATATAGAAACTTTGCAGGTAAGTTTGTAAAAAATGCATATGACCCTAATCTTGGTCCAGATGCTGAAACTTTGGATGTGGAGATTTGTGTAGCATTGAAAGGGGAGAACAAGGCATTCAAGATTGAAAAGCACACTCACAACTATCCTCACTGCTGGAGAACAGACAAACCGGTGTTGTATTATCCTTTGGATTCTTGGTTCATTAGAACTACTGCTGTTCAGGATGAGTTGATAGCATTGAACAAAACTATAAACTGGAAGCCTGAAAGTACAGGTACAGGTAGATTTGGAAAATGGTTGGAGAATCTTCAGGACTGGAATTTGTCCAGAAGCAGATACTGGGGAACACCTCTTCCAATCTGGAGAAATGAGCAGACAATGGAGGAGAAATGCATTGGCTCTGCAAGTGAGTTGTACAATGAGCTGGAAAAATCTGTGGCAGCAGGATTTATGCCATCTAACCCATTAAAGGATAAGGGATTTGTTCCTGGTGATTTCTCAAAAGAGAACTATGAGAAGATTGATTTGCACAGACCTTACGTAGATTCATATATCTTGGTTTCAGATAGTGGAAAACCAATGAAACGCGAATTGGATCTTATTGATGTGTGGTTTGACTCAGGTGCTATGCCATTTGCTCAAGAGGGATTGGAAAATCTTGGTAAAGAGCAATTTGGCCAAACTGCAGATTTTATAGCTGAGGGTGTTGACCAGACAAGAGGATGGTTCTTTACATTGCATGCTATCTCTACTATGGTAAACAAGAAAGTTGCTTTTAAGACTGTATTGTCCAATGGATTGGTATTGGATAAAGATGGTAACAAGATGAGTAAGAGATTAGGTAATGCAGTAGATCCATTTATGGCTTTACAGGAGTATGGTGCCGATTCTCTAAGATGGTACATGCTTACCAATGCGCAACCTTGGGATAACCTTAAGTTTGATTTTGCAGGTGTTGATGAGGTTAAGAGAAAATTCTTTGGTACACTATACAACACATACTCATTCTTTGCTCTTTATTCAAATGTTGACGGTTTTGACAATCAGGCACCTCAAGTTCCAATTGAGGAAAGACCTGAGATTGACAGATGGATTATCTCTTACCTTAACAGTTTGATTAAAGAAGTTAAGGAGTGTTATGAGAATTATGATGTAACTACAGCCGGAAGAAAGATTCAGGATTTTGTATGTGACCATTTGAGTAACTGGTATGTGAGATTGAACAGAAAACGTTTCTGGGGTGGAGATATGACTCAGGACAAACTTTCTGCTTATCAGACTTTGTATTCTTGCCTTGAGGTTGTGGCAATTTTGGGTGCTCCAATTGCTCCTTTCTTTATGGAAAGAATGTTCCTTGATTTGAACGAGGTTTCCAAGATGCATTCAGAAAGTTCTGTACATCATGTAAATATGCCAGATGCTCAAGAGCAGTATATAGATAAAGATCTTGAGGAGAGAATGGCATTGTCACAACTTGCATCTTCTATGATTCTTGCTTTAAGAAGAAAAGTTAACATTAAGGTTAGACAGCCACTTGCAAAAATTATAATACCTGTGCTTGATCCAAAGATTCAGGAGCAATTCAAAAAGGTTGAAAAGCTTGTATTGAGTGAGGTTAATGTTAAAGAGGTTGAGTTTATTACAAATACCGAGGGCTTGATTACAAAGAAAATCAAACCTAACTTCAAAACATTGGGTAAAAAATATGGCAAGCAGATGAAAGAGATTTCTGCTGCTTTTGCAACATTTACTCAGAGTGATATTTCTGCGATTGAGATGGCAGGAACATATGTGTTTGAGTTACCGTCGGGAAGCGTAACATTGGAAGCAGAGGACTATAACATTACTTCTGAGGATATGCCGGGTTGGTTGGTTGCCACTGAGGGTAAACTTACTGTTGCAATGGATATCACCATTACAGATGCTCTAAGAAAGGAGGGTACAGCACGTGAGCTTGTAAACAGAATTCAGAATCTTAGAAAAGACAATGATTTTGAGGTTACAGACAGAATTGTTGTAGAGATTGAAAATAGAGATGATATAGTAGAATCGCTATCTGAATACAAAGAGTATGTATGTGGACAGACTTTATGCGACAATATCAGCGTTGTTGATAAGGTTGACAATGGTACTGCTGTTGAGTGGGGTAATGGTGAGGATTTGAATATATCAGTTAAATTAGTATCTTTACATAATTAAACATAAACATTATGGCAACAAGTGCGGCAAAAGGTGCGGCCAAAGTAGCTGAGGCTAAACCAGTTGAAAGAGTAAGATACAGTGATGAAGAGCTTTTGGAGTTCAAAAATATTATTCTTCAAAAATTGGAAAGTGCAAAGAGGGATTATGATGAGCTTAGAGCTGCAATCACTCATAGTGCTAGTAATGGTGTAGAAGATACATCTCCAACATTTAAGGTATTGGAAGAGGGTGCTTCATCTCTTTCAAAAGAGGAGTCTGGCCAATTGGCCCAAAGACAGTATAAATTTATACGTTCTTTAGAGGCTGCTCTTGTGAGAATTGAGAATAAAACTTATGGAGTTTGCAGAGAAACAGGTAAGTTGATTCCTAAAGAGAGACTGATGCTTGTTCCTCATGCCACTTTGTGTGTGGAGGCTAAAAATAACAGATAATGAAATTGTCAAAAGGACAGTGGATATCTCTGCTTGTGATTTTGTTACTTGTTGTTGATCAGGTAATAAAGTTTGCAGTAAAACTTAATATGACTCTTGGTGAGAGTTTCCCTGTATTGGGTGATTGGTTTCATATTTGTTTTGTGGAGAATAATGGAATGGCGTTTGGCATGCAGTTTGGCGGTATGATAGGCAAACTGGCTTTAACGTTGTTTAGAGTTGTCCTTATTGGATTTCTGATTTATTATCTTAGAAAATTAATTAAAAGAGCGTGGGTTCCTACAGGTGTCCTTGTAGGACTTGCGCTTATTTTGGTAGGAGCAGTTGGAAACGTTATAGATTGTATTTTTTACGGAGTGATTTTCAATGCATCTACGCCTGTTGAGGTTGCACAGTTATTCCCCGATGGGGGTGGCTATGCCCCTTTATTGTTTGGCAAGGTTGTGGATATGTTTTATTTCCCGATAATAGAGTCTACGTTTCCACAGTGGCTGCCAATATGGGGAGGGGAGGAGTTCACATTCTTTGCTCCAGTCTTTAATTTTGCTGATTCTTGTATATCGGTGAGTGTGGCGTACCTTATCCTTTTCCAATATAAATTCTTTGCAAAAGAAGAAGAAAAGTAATAGTTGTCTTCTGTATCAATGAAAAGTTTTCTTAGGAAATTGTACAATTTTATACCGAGCGGTGTAATTTGTCTTGTTATAATATCATCTGTTTTTGTCCTTTTGGGAATGGAAATGGGTGCATCAAATCTTATTAATACCATTATGAATACAGCGCATGATTTATTGATCAATACTGTGTTCTATTTAATGGCGATATGTGTAATTACTGGTGCAATAGGAAGGCTTTTTACAGAATTTGGTGTAGTGGAGCTGTTGGAGTCTTTATTGAGGCCGTTAATGAAACCCTTGTTCAATCTGCCTGGAATGGCTTCATTAGGAGGTGTGTTGGCGTTCTTGTCCGACAATCCTGCTATAATAGGTTTGGCTAAAGACAAAAAATTTGCTTCTCATTTTAAAAAGTTCCAGTTTATTTCACTCACAAATTTTGGTACTGCTTTTGGTATGGGATTGCTGGTGATAGTCTTTATGATAGGCCAGGGATATTATGTAGCTCCGTTTATTGGCTTTTTTGGAGCTTGTTGTGGAGGTATGGTATCAACAAGGCTAATGCAATATTTTGTTCTTAAAGAGTATCCCAATTATAAAAGTGAAGATGCATGTGTGCTTGAAGATAATATTGAGGAAAAAGAGAAAGAATCTGGCAAATCAATGTTTCAGAGAGTTCTTGATGCCTTGCTTGATGGTGGTAGAACAGGGGTGGATGTTGGATTGGCCATTATCCCTGGTGTTCTTATAATTTCAACTATGGTTATGCTGCTTACTTTTGGTGTGTCAAAGCAGGGGGATTATGCAGGTGCTGCCTACCAGGGCGTTGAATTTTTACCATGGATTGGGGCAAAATTAAGTTGTGTGTTTGAATTCTTGTTCGGGTTCCATGACCCTCATCTTATAGCTTTCCCTATTACGGCTTTAGGTGCTGTTGGGGCGGCTTTGGGCCTAATTCCTAATTTTATTGAGCATGGATGGATAGATGGTAATGCAATAGCAGTCTTTACTGCAATAGGAATGTGCTGGAGCGGATATTTAAGTACACATACTGCTATGCTGGATACATTAGGATACAGACAACTTACTTCCAAGGCTATTATTGCCCATACAATAGGTGGTTTGGTGGCAGCTATAATAGCACATTTGTTATTTTTGGTATATTCTTTGTTCTAAATTTAGTATATTTGGAAAACATTAGTTACTTGGAGTTGTTATATAAACGAAATTAAAAAATAGATATATTATGAAAAGATTGTTTTTATCAATAGTATTGCTTGCTACTGTTATGTGTGCTGGCAATCTATATGCTCAAAATGAGAAAGAGCTTACAAAGGAGGAGAAAAAAGAGCTTAAAAAGCAGAAAAAAGAGAGAGAAAAAGCTATAGAGCAAAAATTGGAGGGGGTAAAATTCCAGGTTGCATTGGCAGCTTTAAAACAAATGAATTTTGTTATTGAGGCAGATAGAGCAGAGTTTAAGTATGGTAACATAATTAATGTGTCAAGTACAACTAACTTTGTTGCAGTTAGTGGAGATAAAGCTACTGTACAATTGTCAGTATCTGGTCATGTGATAGGCCCTAATGGTGTTGGCGGTGTTACTGTGGATGGCTCTGTTACCGGAGTTGAAACATCTACAGACAAGAAAGGAAATGTAAACTGCAGTTTTAATGTAATGGGTTCTGCAATTTCTGCTTTGGTAGAGATTATGTTGCCAAAAGGGGACAACTATGTTACAGTGTACATCACTCCAAACTACAATAGTAACAGAATGAAATTCTATGGAGTATTGGTGCCAACTGCAAAATCATCGGTATTTAAAGGTTTTGCTTGGTAATAGCAAGATTTATAGACAAATAAGGAGAGGCCTGTATAGTGTCTCTCCTTTTTGTTTTTATATTGATGAACATTTAGTGATAAAAAATGTTCTATTGTTCGCCAATTGTAGGAGTTTGGTTATATTTTTTGATTAACTTTGTTAGTTAAAATATTGAAATTAAAATCGAAAAACATATGAAATTTTCAAAGTTTTGGGCATTGGGCCTACTAGCTATTTTAGCGGCTTGCGCAGAGCAACAGCAAGCCCCTCAAGTGTATGGTTATGACCTGTTGACACTTGAGCCACAACAAAGAGTGCTGTATACAGATTATTCGGCAAGTATAAAAGGTAAGCAAGATATTGCAATATATCCTCAGGTGGCTGGAGCTATAACAAAAGTTGCTGTAAGCGAGGGTGAAAATGTAAAGAAAGGTCAAACTTTATTTATTATTGACCAAGTTCCGTATCAGGCAGCCTTAAGAACAGCTCAGGCAAATGTTCAAGCTGCTCAGGCAGCCTTGGCATCTTCTAAGCTTACATATCAGAATAAATTGGAACTGTTTGCCAAGAATGTTATTTCAAAGTCTGATTTGACTATGTCACAAAATAGTCTTTTGTCGGCCGAAGCAAATTTGGCACAAGCTCAAGCTGCCGAAATTAATGCAAAAAACAATCTTTCTTATACAGTTGTAAAAAGTCCTTCCAATGGTGTTATAAGTGTATTGCCATACAAAGTTGGAGCTTTGGTAAGTGCAAATATGCCTCAGCCTTTGACAACAGTATCAGACAATTCTCAAATGTATGTATACTTTTCTGTAAATGAGAACCAATTGTTGAGTATGATAAGACAGTATGGCAGCAAGAGTGAGGCAATTAAGAATATGCCTGCAGTGCAGCTGAAACTTAGTGATGGCTCTGTATACGAACTTGGAGGAAAGATTGAGAATATAAGTGGTGTTATTGACAAAGCAACAGGTTCAGTTTCTGTAAAAGCTGTTTTTGACAATAAAAACGAATTGCTTCACAGTGGAGCATCCGGTTCTGTAATTATTCCTGTAACAGTAGAGGGTGCAATAGTAATTCCTCAAGGAGCTACAATGGAGATTCAGGATAAGATCTTTGCATACAAGGTAGTTGATGGTATTGCACAAATGACAGAAGTTAAAGTGCAATATGTTAATGGTGGTAAGGAGTATATTGTTAAAGAAGGACTTAAAGAGGGTGATGTTATTATTGCTTCTGGTGCCGGATTGGTAAGAAATGGTGTAAGAGTTGAAGCTGCAAAAGAGGCTCCCCAGGCTACTGAAACAAATACAGAAGTTGTTGAATAATTAAATTTTAAATTATGGATTTAAGAAGGTTTGTTGATAAACCGGTATTTTCGTCGGTGATATCAATTATTATAGTGGTGGTAGGTGTAATCAGTATGATTGCGTTGCCAATTGAGCAGTTTCCGGATATTGCTCCTCCAACAATCTCTGTAAATGCAACCTATTTTGGTGCCAGTGCTGAGACTGTCCAAAAGAGTGTGGTTGCCCCTTTGGAGGAGGCAATCAATGGTGTGGAGAATATGAACTACATGAAGTCTTCTGCAACTAACTCTGGAACAGCAAGTATCCAAATATATTTCAGACAAGGGACAGACCCGGATATGGCTGCAGTAAATGTGCAGAACAGGGTATCTAAGGCGTTGAGCCAGTTGCCTTCTGAGGTATCTCAAGTTGGAGTAACTGTTACAAAGAGACAAAGTAGTACTTTGCAGATGTTCTCTCTTACCAGTCCCGACGGAAGATATGATGAAAACTTTATTTCCAACTACATAAATATCAACATTAAGCCTGAGATTCTTAGAATTGGCGGAGTTGGTGATATTATGATATTGGGAGGTAGCTACAGTATGAGAATCTGGTTAAAACCAGAAAAGATGGCTCAATATTCTTTGAATCCAAGTGATATTACAGCTGTTTTGGCTGAGCAGAATATTGAGGCTGCAACAGGTACTTTTGGACAAGATTCAGATGCTGCTTTCCAATATACCATGAAATACAAGGGACGTATCTATATGCCGGAGGAGATGGGTGAGATTGTGATAAGATCTAACGAAGATGGAACACTTCTAAAGCTTAAAGATGTGGCTGAGGTTGAGTTGGGTGCAGAGAGTTATGCATATCACGGATATACCAATGGAACTCCAGGTGTGCTTTGTATGGTGTATCAGACTGCAGGATCCAATGCAACTGCTGTTAATAAGGATATTGATGCATTTCTTGCAAAAACTTCGGAGGAACTTCCAGAGGGATTGGAGATTGTTCAGCTTATGAGTGTGAATGATTTCTTGTTCGCATCTATGGATAATGTAATTCATACTCTATTGGAGGCTATCTTCCTGGTTATTTTGGTTGTGTATGTATTCTTGCAGGATATCAGATCTACTGTTATCCCATTGATTGGTATTGGTGTATCTCTTATTGGTACTTTTGCATTTATGGCTGTTATGGGATTCAGTATTAATATGCTTACCCTATTTGCACTGGTTCTGGTTATTGGAACGGTGGTGGATGATGCCATTATTGTGGTGGAAGCGGTGCAGGAAAAGTTTGACAGGGGATACAAATCATCATATTGGGCCAGTGTGGATGCAATGAAAGGTGTAGGTGGTGCAGTTCTAACCTCTTCACTTGTGTTTATGGCTGTATTTATTCCTGTATCGTTTATGGGAGGTACATCGGGAATATTCTATAAGCAATTTGGATTGACAATGGCAGCTGCTGTAGGTATTTCTGCAATTAATGCGTTATCATTGAGCCCTGCTTTGTGTGCTTTGTTCTTAAAACCTTATGCCACTGAGGGAGAGGAGGAGAAAAAGAATTTTGCTGCTAAAGTAAGAAAAGCTTATAATGCTTCATTTAATGCTCTTATGAAGAAATATAAATTTGGTGTTGTATTTTTCTTAAAGAGAAAATGGTTGGTATGGAGCCTTATAGGATGTAGTATTGTACTCTTTGCATGGCTAATGAACAATACCAAGAGTAGTCTTGTGCCAGAGGAGGACCAGGGTACTATTATGATGAACGTGAGTGCATCTCCTGGAACTACCCTTAGCGTTACAACAGATGCGATAAAACTGATAGAGGAGAGATTGAAACAAATTCCTCAGATTAAAGATTATGCAATGGTATCTGGTTATGGCCTTATTTCTGGACAAGGTAGCAGTTTTGGTATGTTTATAGTAAAACTTAAACCATGGGAAGAAAGACCAGACAAACAAGATAATGTTAATAGTGTAATTGCCCAGATATATGCACGAACTGCAGATATCAAAGAGGTTTCTGTTTTTGCAACATCTCCGGGTATGATTCCTGGTTATGGTATGGGAAATTCATTGGATTTACAGTTGCAGGATAAGAAAGGTGGAAGCATAAGTGAGTTCTATAATATTTCCCAAGAGTATATTAGAGCTTTGTCTGGCCGTCCAGAGGTTGCAATGGCGTATTCTTCTTTTGATATCAGATATCCTCAATGGCTTGTTGAAGTTGATG
>CALCUQ010000074.1 GCA_937906795.1 uncultured Bacteroidales bacterium
AATTCAATGTCAAGTCTTCCTACATAATTCCCTTTCTCGTGCGCAGTGACAACAATTACATCCTTGCCCAGCTTATTTTTGTATACACTCATTTGAGGAATATATGTGTGGGAGTGTCCTCCAATAATAATGTCTACGTTTTCGCTGTTTTGGGCAATCATATCATCGCTTGGATTGTTATCTCTTCCATGGTCAAATCCTGCGTGCGACAAAACAATAATCAAATCGCATTTATGGGTGTTTTTTAATTCAAGGGCAATTTGATTTATAATTTTGTATGGATGGTTCCATGTTATCCCTTCAACATTTCTTGGACTTACCAAACCTTTCAGGTAGGTGATTTCACCAATGATTCCTATTTTTTTGCCCCCCTTCTCAACAATTGTGTAGGGTTTTATCAATCCTTCAAGTGGGCTTCCGTCAAAATCCATATTGGCACATACAACATCAAATTTTGCATTGGCAATTCTTCTGGCAAGTTCATCCTTGCCATTGTCAAATTCGTGGTTGCCAACACATACAACATCGTATCCAAGGGCATTCATAAGCTCAATTTCAACGTCTCCCTTAAATATTGTAAAATATGGAGTGCCTTGGCTGAAATCACCTGCATCAACCAACAGTACATTTGGATTTTCTTCTCTTACTTTATTTATATATGCTTCTCTTCTTTGATATCCGCCCCAATTCTCTTTATCTCCTACAGTTTGCGGAGTTATCTGGCTATGAGAGTCGTTAGTGTGCAGAATAACAAGCTTTTGTGCATTGGAATCAATTGATAGTGCCATAAGTAATATTATGGCAAGTACCGCTTTTTTATATTGTAGTAATCTCATATTTATACAAAGGTATTATTTGATGATTTTTACTCTTGAATCTGTATGTGCATCTATAATTTTGCCTTTTGCACTCTGATTCTTTATGTATTCAATATAAACATCTCTTAATATGGTTTGGGTGTTGATAACTTTGGATGCGTATTTTAAGGCATAAACGCTATCTCCACCTGCCAACAGAAAGTCTATAGTTGCAACTTTGTATATTTTGTCATCTTTTATAGGCTTTCCGTTTATAAGACATTTTTCAAGTACTTTTTTGTTAATCACCATTTCAACCCCGCTAAGAGCCTCAACTCTGCCTCTTTTTGCAAAATTTTCCATCAGCTCCCTAACATATTTTCCCTCAAGATCCAGTATGACAACTCTATTGTCAAATGGAAAAATGGAAAGAATATCGTATGAGTTTACTTCTCCCGCAGGAAGCGATGTCCTTATACCTCCAAAGTTTGTTATGGCCATATCGCACTTGTCCTGAATTCTGTTGGTTTTCATATACTCGTCGGCGAACATACGCATAACATCCACAGCCCAGTTGGATAGGGGACTCTCTGGAGGGTATTTTTCCATCTCTTTTGCAGATATACCTATAGGGGTAAGTAAAGAGTCTATGGATGGTTTGTATTTGGCTATAATATTATCTGACTTTAATGTTGCTGTATCTGCATTGTCGTATACGGATGTTATCTGCGCCAGACTCCATTTTACACTTTTGAATTTATTGCTTCTGACTTGTTGGGCATTGGCGATACCCGCAATAAGTATAAATAATATTATAAATTTAAGTTTCATAGGCAATTAGTTTGTATATAGATATCTTTTTATCTTGTGAGTGGCTGTTTTTTCAAAAGCCTGGTTCTGTAGTTCTATAATAGAAATCTTGGAGAATTTGTTCACTTTTGAGTTAACATATTGGTGAATATCTTTCTCTATTTCTTTTTTCTTGTCTTCTATTGCTTTTACTACTTCTTGCTTTTTCTGTTGATATGCCAGTGCAGCCTCGTCTCTTTTTTCAACATAACTCTTGTAAAGTTCCCTTCTCATCTGGTCATATTCCTGTTGCCATTCACCCTTTTTGCTGGCATACTCTTTTTTCCATTGCTCTTTCTTTTCTTCATAAGCTTCAATCAGAGCAACTTTCTTTTTGTGATATGCATTCATTACATCAACTTTCATTTGGTTGAATGCATCAATCTTTTCCTGGCTTAAGCAAACTTTTGCAACAAGGATTCCTTTCTTTGATGTTACAAGTGATTCAGCAACCAGAGCATGAGTGTTTATAATGGTTTCTATCTCTTCTGGATATATGTTCTCTCCGCTTGCTCCAACAATCATGCTGTTTAGTCTGCCCCTTATTGAAACCCATCCTTTTGAATCTATAAATCCTAAATCTTTTGTTCTGAACCATCCGTCAGATGTAAAAGCGTCGGCTGTAGCTTCTGGGTTCTTATAGTATCCAACCATAATGTTAGGTCCTTTTGCTACAAGTTCTCCCTCACCTGTTACAGGGTCTGGATTTTTGATCTTAAGTTGCACCCCTGGAACAG
>CALCUQ010000075.1 GCA_937906795.1 uncultured Bacteroidales bacterium
CTAATAGGTAAAGGTAGCGCTTCGACAACAATCGGACGATATCGTTTGTCTTTGCTCCATGTACTTTACGCAAGGCGATTTCCCGATAGCGTAAACGGATTTCGAACAATGAAAGGCCGAACAATCCAAGACAGGAGACGGCGATGGCCAATCCGGCAAAGATGAGATAAATAGAGTCTCTACCAATATGCATGGCAAATCAGTTATAGCACTTAATGAGAAATTGAAATTACCTACCATTCCAAAATTGTTCACACCATCCATCTGTTTCAAGTAACCAAGAATATCTTCTGCCAATGGTTTATATACATTATATCTGTAATATGTACTTGTACCAAGCGAACTTAGAGGGCCACCACCTGCATTACAGTGAATTGAGATTACTATATCCCCTTTATTCTCAATAAACTTATCCTGCCTCTCTCTTATACTCATTCCAGTGTCTGCCTCTCTGGAAAGAACAACTTTTGCCCCTTGTTTCTCTAAAATCTCTTTTAGAGTATGTGCCATACTCAAGTTCATATCCTTCTCTTTCAATCCACTTAGACCAACTGCACCATTGCTTTGAGGTCCACCATGGCCGGCATCAATTCCAATTGTAAGATTTTTTATATATAGAGCAGAAGGAACGTGTTTTATATCAAGAACAAGATTGCTGCCCTGATAATCCATAGAGAATCCCCATGAACTCTTGGTATTAAGATATACTGTAAATCTGGTAATATCTGAATCAATGCTCTCAACATCTATATTGTCTATACTCTTTAAGCCGCTCTTATGAGTAAGCCAATTTGAATTGCATTGAACTCCATACAAATCAATTACTATTTTATGAGGATTGGTATACTCTTTAACAATATATGGTTTCTTAGCACCCACTCCAATGGAAACTCTATCACAATCCCCTACATTATAAGCAGTTGAACTTCCACTAAGGACAACATTCTCCTGCATAAAATCATAGCCCTGATTTACTTTTCCAACAATCTCAACCTGGCTTTTAGGGATATATGCATATCTGTTCTGAGACAATCTTACTCTATATAAATTCTCATTTTCTGCATCCGCATACAAATGTATACCTTGCGCAAGGTAATTGATTTTGGCACCACCCAAACGGTCTGTCCCGGCACCATAATTCAAATATGAATATTTCTTTGTAGAAACTTTAAGACTTGTTGGATAGAATTTTGCTTTCTCAGCCTCTTGAGCCTCTTTCTGCAGGTCTCTCTTTACAGGTCTTGGCGCTGTAGAGTAAAATACTTTAAAACCAGCACTGCCAACACCCTCTTGCTTGATTTCAATAACATTTTCACCTGGAACCAACTCCAGCTCCACACCCCATGTTCCTGTTTTATAAATATGTACAGGCTTATTGTTTACGGTAAACTTAGAACCATAGTCAGCCAATCCTGCAATAACATGCTTTGCTCTGTAGACAGTATCAACAATACCTCTTTTTACAACAATATTACCAACGTGCACAGCACTTGCAGTAGATGCAATTGCAACCATTACTGCAACAATAAAAAGACTCGATATTTTTTTCATAATTATGCATTTTATTGCGTGAATTTACAAAAAATCGCCAAAAATTTGTTGATTTATTGTAGCAAATTGTACTACCTTGCGTCTAATATGCAAAAACCAAATGGAAATGACATCATTAGAAATTGAATTTGCAAAAGTTGTAAGAGAACATAAAGGGACCATATATATGGTTTGCTATTTG
>CALCUQ010000076.1 GCA_937906795.1 uncultured Bacteroidales bacterium
GTTGCCGATGTTATGCGCGACCACTACGAAGATACCCCAACGGATATGCGTAAAGACATTGGAGCAGGAGGATTCGAACTCCCTTACAGATGGCGTCCTATGGGTTTTGAGGTTAACGGTGTGAAATATACAAATGAAAGGGCCATTGCCACCCAACAAACCGGTTTCTGGCTCCTTGGCCAGGCCCGCAACTGGTTGCCTGATGAGATTGGAGGAATTATCTGGTTTGGAGTTGATGATGCCGCAACATCTTGTCTTACACCAGTTTACTCATCGAGCATAAAAGTTCCTAAATGCTTTGAGTGCGGTAATGGAAATATGACAACCTACTCTCCTACCTCAGCCTTCTGGCTCTTCAACAGGGTTGCACAGTTCGCATACTTGAGATATAATCTTCTTGCTCCGGAGATTCAGAAAGTGGCTGATGAGCATGAAAACGGAGCATTGGAGATCATAAAAATTGTGGATGAGCAAGCCCAGAGACTTCACAACACACTGCCTGATGAGGTAAAAGAATACCTTACAGGCTGGTCTGAGATGTTTGCCCAGAGGATGTTCCGAAGATGGGAGACACTTGACAAATATCTGCTTATAAAATTCATGGATGGCAACATAAAGCTCCAGAACCCTGTCGGCACCTTCAAGGACAACGGACAGGGCAGAGGAATTCCTGCCAACCCTCAATATGGAGGATATACCCAGAAATTCTTTGAAGCCATTGCTGCTGACCCTGCTGCAGCCATCACAAAGGTACCGAAAGCCCAACCTGTTGCTGAAACGGCAGCTGCACAGATGACTGAACCTGCAGAGGCTCAAACCCAGCAATCTGCTGCCGAATCTGAAACAAAAACAGAGTAGACAATCTGGCTCTGATATTTATAACCGCCCATCTGCCATAGGATCTGATCTATAGCGGATGGGCGGTATGATTATTTCTGTAGCCGGGTATCAATATAGACTTGTAGCGGCCGGTTTACAACTCCTCAAGTCCCAAAATACCCTCCCTGTTCATCATCACTCTATACCTGTAATGCGACACTTCGCCATTGCAGGTAAACTGAAAAATGAAATTTATATAATATATCTTATTTACAGCTATTGAAT
>CALCUQ010000077.1 GCA_937906795.1 uncultured Bacteroidales bacterium
CTTTGATGAGAACATATTGCCTGAAACCAGTTTCATTGATTTCAAAGAGATGTCAGGCTTATAAAAGCGGTTGAACAGAACCACAGCCCGGGCCCCACTTGCCTTAAGACGTGCCATAAAGCCCAAAAGATTGGTATACTGGTCAGAAATCTTTACAATTACAGGAATCCCCACATTGGCCGCAACACTCTGCACTATTGAGCAAGCCTCCTTCTCTATCTCATCACTGCTTTTGCAAACGAACGATGGGTCTGTAGAGAGCGGCATAGAATAAATATTGAGTTCTATAGCATCGGCCCCTGCCGCCTCCATATCACGCGCATAAGAGACCCAGTTTCCAACTGTATAACAGCAGATACTTGCAATGATAGGCACATCACACTTGCTTTTGGCCTCCTTAATGAGGTCGAGGTATTTTCCAACAGCATAAGCCTGAACATAATGGTTTAGAAAATCGGCATTCTCAGTATACTCGGCACTCTGGCTCTCAAGGAAACCTATTTCATTGTTTATCTGCTCTTCAAAGAGAGATTTCAATACTATGGCACCTATTCCGCTACGCGAAAGGGCTACTATTTTATCAATATCTGCAGTAAAGCCACTGCTTGCTGCAATAAAAGGAGATTTAAGTCTCAACCCGGCATAATTTACAGTAGTGTCAGTCATATCTGTCAAATTTTAAAAATTAATAATTCACTTATATAACGGATTTAAGGGGGCTTCTGTTATTATAATTATTATTATTTAATAACTATTACAAAGTAAAATATAATTTTTCTAATTTGCAAGAGTATTTGTCATATTTTTCTAAAATTATTACAGAGATGGCTTTTTCAATCAATTATGGGACAATATGTCTGTTTACACTATCCATTACATCCAGAAACATCTTTCTCGTCTTGTTGTTGACATAAAAAAATTGGCCCATACAACATACCAGTGAACTCCGGCACGTCATATGGGCCAATAAATTGAATACAATAAGTGGGCAGACCCACAAAGGGTCTATCTTACCTGTTTAAGCAAGTTTCTCATGCTTACCTTCTCCTCCACTATTCTGTAAAGGTCGGCAATAGGAACTCTCTCCTGGGCCATAGTATCGCGGTCACGCAATGTAACACACTTGTCCTCAAGGCTCTGGTGGTCAACTGTAATACACAAAGGTGTTCCAATTGCATCCTGACGGCGGTAACGCTTGCCAATTGAATCCTTCTCATCATACTGGCAGTTGAAATCAAGTTTCAAATCGGCCATAATCTCCCTTGCCAACTCAGGAAGACCATCTTTCTTGACCAAAGGCAAAACAGCCAACTTCACAGGAGCAAGTGCAGGGTGGAATTTGAGTACAACCCTCTCCTCTCCATTCTCAAGTTTCTCCTCTTTATATGCTCCCGACAATACAGCAAGCACTGTTCTGTCAACACCAATTGAGGTCTCAATAACATACGGAACATAGTTCTCGCCCTTCTCAGGGTCAAAATACTGCAACTTCTTGCCAGAGTACTCCTGATGGCGGCCCAAG
>CALCUQ010000078.1 GCA_937906795.1 uncultured Bacteroidales bacterium
GGTAAAGCTCAATTTGGAGGTCAAAGATTTGGAGAGATGGAGGTTTGGGCACTTGAGGCGTTTGGTGCTTCCAATATACTTCAGGAGATTCTTACAATCAAGTCTGATGATGTTGTAGGAAGATCAAGAGCATATGAGGCTATAGTTAAAGGTGATCCAATGCCTACACCTGGTATTCCTGAGTCTTTGAATGTACTTCTACACGAGCTTCGTGGACTTGGACTTAGCGTAAATTTGGACTAACTGGTTTGATAATTTGAAATAATTAAAATATGTCTTTTAAGAAAGAGATTAAGGTTAAGAGTAATTTTAACCGAATTACTATAGGGCTAGCTTCACCAGAGGAGATACTTGCAAGATCCTCTGGAGAGGTTCTTAAGCCAGAAACTGTAAACTATCGTACTTACAAGCCAGAAAGAGATGGTTTGTTCTGCGAGAGAATATTTGGTCCATCAAAAGACTATGAGTGCCACTGTGGTAAATATAAAAGAATCCGCTACCGTGGTATTATCTGCGACCGTTGTGGTGTAGAGGTAACTGAGAAGAAGGTGCGTAGAGAGAGAATGGGACACATTACTCTTACTGTTCCTGTTGCTCATATATGGTATTTCCGTTCAACTCCTAACAAGATTGGTTATCTTTTAGGTATTCCATCAAAGAAACTGGACGCTATTATCTATTATGAAAGATATGTAGTGGTTCAACCTGGTATTGCGGCTGAGCGTGGTGTTAAAGAGATGGATCTTTTGACTGAGGAGGAATATTTGGATATCATTGACTCTCTTCCAAGAGAAAACCAGATGTTGGACGATGAGGATCCAAATAAATTCATCGCAGGAATGGGTGCAGAGGTTATCTATCAACTTCTATGCAAACTTGATTTGGATGAGTTGTCATACAATTTGAGAAGCAAGATTGAGAAAGAGACCTCTCAACAGAGAAAAGCTGATGCTCTTAAGAGATTAAGTGTTATTGAGGCATTTAGAGATTCAAAAGATGTTAACAGACCAGAGTGGATGATTTTAAAGGTTATTCCTGTAACTCCACCGGATCTACGTCCATTGGTTCCACTTGATGGTGGTAGATTTGCTACATCTGATTTGAATGACCTGTACAGAAGGGTTATCATTAGAAATAACCGTCTAAAGAGACTTATTGAGATAAAGGCTCCAGAGGTTATTTTGAGAAATGAGAAACGTATGCTACAAGAGGCTGTGGATTCTCTATTTGATAACTCAAGAAAATCAAATGCAGTTAAGACTGAGGCCAACAGAACTCTTAAATCACTATCTGACAGTCTAAAAGGAAAACAAGGTAGATTCCGTCAGAACTTGTTGGGTAAACGTGTGGATTATTCTGCCCGTTCAGTAATTGTGGTTGGTCCGGAGCTTAAGATGCATGAGTGCGGTCTTCCTAAGTATATGGCAGCTGAGCTTTACAAACCATTTATCATTAGAAAGCTAATTGAGCGTGGTATTGTAAAAACTGTTAAGTCTGCAAAGAAGATTGTTGACAGAAAGGATCCTGTAATCTGGGATATTCTTGAGAATGTGATGAAAGGTCATCCTGTGTTGCTTAACCGTGCTCCAACTCTTCACAGATTGGGTATTCAGGCATTCCAGCCTAAACTTATTGAGGGTAAGGCAATCCAGTTGCATCCGCTTGCTTGTACTGCATTCAACGCGGACTTTGATGGTGACCAGATGGCTGTGCACTTGCCATTGGGCAATGCTGCTATCCTTGAGGCACAACTATTGATGCTTGGTTCTCATAATATTCTTAACCCAGCCAATGGAGCTCCTATCACTGTCCCTTCTCAAGATATGGTTCTTGGATTGTATTATATTACCAAACCAAGACCTGGTGTTAAAGGTACAGGATTGAACTTCTATGGACCAGAGGAGATTATTATTGCTCACAATGAGGGTAAACTTGATCTTCATGCTGTTGTTAATGTAAGATTGCCAAAAGATATGCTTGACTTGTCTAAAGGATATCATATGGTAGAGACTACAGCAGGTAGAGTATTGGTTAATCAGTTGGTTCCACCTGAGGTTGGTTATATTAACGAGATTTTGACAAAGAAATCTCTAAGAGATATTATTGGTAATGTGTTAAAGGTGTCTGGTGTTGCAAGAACAGCTCAATTCCTTGACGATATCAAGCATTTGGGATACACTATGGCATTTAAAGGCGGTTTGTCTTTCAACTTGGGTGATGTTATTATCCCAGAGCAAAAAGCTACATTGGTTAATGATGGTTATGCTAAAGTTGAGGAGATTCAAAATAACTTTAACCTTGGTCTTATAACAAACAATGAGCGTTACAATCAGGTTATTGATATTTGGACTAAGACAAATACAAACCTTACCAATATTGTGGAGAAACAGATTTCAACTGACAATGACGGTTTCAACCCGGTATACATGATGCTTCACTCTGGAGCCCGTGGTTCTAAAGAGCAGATTCGTCAGTTGTGCGGTATGCGTGGTTTGATGGCTAAACCTCAGAAATCTGGTTCTACTGGTGCTGAGATTATTGAGAACCCTATTCTTTCTAACTTTAAAGAGGGTTTGTCAGTTCTTGAGTACTTCATCTCTACCCACGGTGCCCGTAAAGGTTTGGCTGATACAGCTCTTAAGACTGCGGATGCGGGTTACTTGACAAGAAGACTTGTAGACGTGTCTCATGATGTTATTATCAATGAGGAAGATTGTGGTACATTAAGAGGTCTTATTGCAACTGCAATTAAAAATAAAGATAATATTGTAGAGACATTATATGATAGAATTCTAGGTAGAACAACTGTTCATGATGTATATAATCCTTTGACTGGAGAAAAGATCATTGGAGCAGGAGAGGAGATTACCGAAGACATAGCAGCTCTAATTGAATCATTACCTATTGAGGCTGTAGAGATCAGATCAGTTCTTACTTGTGAGAGCAAGAAAGGTGTTTGTGCAAAATGTTACGGACGTAACCTTGCAAGGGGCAAGATGGTTGAGAAAGGTGAGGTTGTTGGAGTTATTGCGGCACAATCTATCGGTGAGCCAGGTACTCAGCTTACTCTTAGAACATTCCACGTGGGTGGTACTGCATCAAGTAGTATTACAGAGAGTGAGATTGTCTCTAAATATGAGGGTAAGGTTGAGTATGAGGAATTGAGAACAATTATTAAAGAGGGTGATAATGGTGTTCAACAGGATGTGGTTATTGGACGTACAGCTGAGGTGAGAATTGTTGATGTGAATACCGGTATAACTCTTTCTCAATACAACGTTCCTTATGGTGCTATCCTTTATAAGAAAGATGGTGATCTTGTTTCTAAGGGTGATAAGATTTGTGAGTGGGATCCATATAACGCTATTACAATTACTGAGATTGCCGGTAAGGTTGCTTATGAGGGCTTGGTTGATGGTGTTACATACAGAGAGGAAGTTGAGGATGATTACTCTATGCATAGAGACAAAGTTGTAATAGAGTCAAGAGACAAGTCCAAGAACCCTATCATCAGAATTTTGGATGAGGAGGGTAATGAGCTTAAACAATACAACTTGCCTGTTGGTGCACACATTATGGTAGATAATAACCAACAGATTAAAGTGGGTGATATCTTGATTAAGATTCCTCGTGCTATTGGTAAATCTGGTGATATTACCGGAGGTCTTCCTAGAGTAACTGAGTTGTTTGAGGCTCGTAATCCTTCAAATCCTGCTATTGTATCTGAGATTAATGGTGAGGTTTTGATGGGTAAGATTAAGAGAGGTAACAGAGAGATTATCATTAAGTCTAAGACAGGTGAGGAGAAACGTTATCTTGTTCCACTATCTAAACAAATTTTGGTTCAGGAGAATGACTATGTAAGAGCAAGTATGCCACTTTCAGATGGTGCTATTGCTCCTAACGATATTCTTCAAATTTTGGGTCCTACTAAAGTTCAGGAGTATATTGTTAATGAGGTACAAGAGGTTTACCGTTTGCAAGGTGTAAAGATCAATGACAAACACTTTGAGATTATCGTTAGACAGATGATGCGTAAAGTGGAGATTGTTGATCCAGGTGATACAAGATTCTTACCTGAGCAATTGGTTGACAAATTTGAGTTTATGCAGGTAAATGATGAAATCTGGGATAAGAAAGTAATCTTGGATGCCGGTGATTCTCAAAATTTGAAAGCAGGCCAGATTGTTACACTTAGAGCTCTAAGAGATGAGAACTCAAAACTTAAACGCCAGGACTTGAAACTTGTTGAGGCAAGAGATGCAATCCCTGCAACTTCAAATCAGGTACTTCAAGGTATTACCCGTGCGGCGTTGAAGACAAGTAGCTTTATGTCTGCTGCATCATTCCAGGAGACAACTAAAGTATTGAGCGAGGCTGCTATTCATGGCAAAGTTGATACTTTGGAAGGTCTTAAAGAGAATGTTATTTGCGGACATCCAATTCCTGCAGGTACAGGCCAAAGGGAATATGAGAAACTTGTTGTTGCTTCTATGGATGATTACCAGAGAATGGCAAAAGCAAAACTTACTAAAGATACTGAGTAATAAGACTCAATATATTGCATTAAAAAGAGGAATTCGCGAGGATTCCTCTTTTTAATTAACCAGACAACAGAAGATAAAAAAAGGCTGAAACATAAATTGTTTCAGCCTTTTTTCTGTATTTTATGAATGTTAGTCTTCTCCTCTAACTATTGTTTGCTCTCTGTCTGGTCCCAATGAAATGATCTTAACAGGAACGCCCAACTCTTTCTCAATGAATCTTACATAATCCATAAATTCATAAGGAAGCTCAATCTCTTTTCTTACTTGTGTAAGATCTTTGCACCATCCTTTAAATTCTTTATAGATAGGCTCTACTGTAGCATATGTATCAAAAGGAACGTGATCTGTTTCCTCTCCATTCACTTTATATCCGGTAGCTACTTTAATTGTCTCAAATGAATCAAGGACATCTGCTTTCATCATAATAAGCTCAGTAACACCATTTAGCATAATAGCATATTTTAGTGCTGGTAGATCCAACCATCCGGTTCTGCGAGGACGTCCTGTTGTAGCACCAAACTCAAATCCTTTTTGTCTTAGCAATTCGCCTGTTTCATCATTAAGTTCTGTAGGGAATGGACCACTACCAACTCTTGTACAGTATGCTTTAAATATACCGTATACTTTACCTATTTTGCCAGGAGATACGCCCAAGCCAATACATGCTCCTGCACAAGTTGTTGATGAAGATGTTACAAACGGATATGAACCAAAGTCAACATCAAGCATAGAGCCTTGTGCGCCCTCTGCAAGGATTCTCTTGTTGTCATTCAAGAATTTATTAGCCTCATATTCTCCGTCAACAATCTTGAATGATTTAAGATACTCTATAGCTTCCATCCAGGTTTGCTCATTCTCTTCTGCATTGTATTGGAAGTCATATTGTTTAAGATAATCCTTATGTTTGTTTTTAAGAGTCTCAAATCTTTGTGCAAAATCACTGGTAAGGATGTCACCTATTCTAAGACCATTTCTTCCTGTTTTATCCATATATGTTGGTCCAATTCCTTTTAGGGTAGAACCAATCTTTCCTTTACCTTTTGAGGCCTCTTGTGCGGCATCAATGATTCTATGAGTAGGAAGTATAAGGTGTGCTTTTTTAGAAATAAGAATTCTCTCTCTTACTGGAACTCCGGTTGCTTCTATTTCCTGGCACTCCTCTCTAAAAATAATTGGATCTAGAACAACACCATTACCAATAATGTTAACGGCATTTTTTCTGAATACTCCAGATGGAACTGTGTGAAGTACAAATTTTTTACCCTCAAAATGAAGAGAGTGACCTGCATTTGGACCGCCCTGGAAACGAGCCACAACAGTATAATTTGGGGTAAGCACGTCAACTACCTTGCCCTTGCCTTCATCACCCCACTGTAATCCGAGAACTACATCAACTTTTTTCATTATAATCTGGGTTTGCTATTGTTGCATTTTACAATTAACTCTCAAAGATACGCATTTTTTTCCAACCGCAAACTTTTTACCAGCGGAAATTATCAACACTTTATTAAAATAAAAGAGTCCGCCTAACATTTATAGTTAAGCGGACTTAAGAAATTGATAAAGGAATTACATATCCTCGTCACTCATATCATCATCGGCGATTTCATCTGCGCCCTTGATCTCGTCGTCGCCATAGAAGTCGTCTG
>CALCUQ010000079.1 GCA_937906795.1 uncultured Bacteroidales bacterium
CACAATGGTCAAACTATGACCGTAATGCAGGTGATCAACGATTTCCTTATGGCAATCTTCTTCTTTGTGGTGGGTCTTGAGATAAAGAGGGAGATGATGGTAGGGGAACTCTCTTCTTTCAAGCATGCTGCATTGCCTATTTTTGCAGCTGTTGGAGGAATGATAGTTCCAGCAATACTATATTCGGTTTTCAATTACAATAATCCAGATACTATGTCGGGATGGGGAATACCTATGGCCACTGATATTGCATTTGCATTGGGAATCTTGTCATTGCTGGGGAATAAGGCTCCTTTGTCTTTAAAGATATTCCTTACTGCATTGGCTATTGTGGATGATTTGGGGGCGATAATTGTGCTGGCAATATTCTATCCTACCCATGAATTGCATTTTGATATGCTGTTTATTGCGTTGCTTATTGCCGGATTCCTGTTTATCCTTAACAGAAACAAGATAAGATATCCTTTATTATACATAATTCCTGGTATTTTCTTGTGGTATTTTGTGTTCCAGTCTGGTATACATGCTACAATATCGGGTGTTATTCTGGCATTGACAATCCCTTCAAAAACAAACATAAATGAGGTTAGATTCTCAGTGTCAATAAAATATTGGATTAATAAATTTATTGGTGTGAGCAACAGTGAGGTTGAGGTGCTTGCAAATCCTGCGCAGCAGCACATAATTCATCAGATAAGTGAGAATGTCAGAAAGATAAATCCTCTTATGCACAGATTTGAGGCAGCTCTCCATCCGTGGACAACATTTTTTGTAATGCCTTTGTTTGCATTGGCAAATTCGGGAGTGGAGTTTACTGGAGAATTGTTCAGTTTTCCAATCCCGACAGTTGGTCTTGGAATATTCTTTGGCCTGCTTTTTGGAAAGCCGATAGGTATCTTTATTTTCAGTTTCTTGAGTGTAAAACTCAAAATTGCCGAGTTGCCGGAAGGAACAAGATGGAGACAGATTTTTGCGTTGGGAATATTGGCTGGAATTGGTTTTACCATGTCTATCTTTATAGACGGACTTGCATTTGAAGATGCTCACAATATTAACATAGGAAAGGCGGCAATATTGCTTACATCAACGTGTGCTGCCATAGTGGGCTTGATTGCAGTTATGTATACAAACAAACATGTTAAAGGAAATAATAATTTATAAAATAAAATTTAAAATGAAAGGATTAAGATTTTTAGTGATTGTGGCATTGGGCGGCTTTATGTTTGCTCAATGTGGGAGTGCGAGTGTTGAGGCTCCATTAAAAGGTATTTCAGCCGGACAAGTTGATTCTGTAAGTTATGCAATTGGTATTTCTATGGGAAGCATGCTTAAGCAATCCAATTTGGGCGAAGTTGATCTAAATAGAGTAAAGGATGGTATTGTAGCTATGCTAAGTGGTAAAGTGGATATGGAGCAGATGCGTGGTGCCAATAATGCAATTAACGATTACATGCAAAAGAAATCTGTTCTTATGGGTGAGGTGAAAAAGAAAGAGCAGGATGAGTTTATGGCAAAGAACAAAACCAAAGATGGTGTAGAGGAGACCGAGAGCGGGTTGCAATATCAAATTGTAGAAAAAGGTAATGAGATTAAAGCAACAGCTCAGGATACAGTTGAGGTTAATTACAAAGGTACTTTGCTTGATGGTACAGTGTTTGATTCGTCATATGATAGAGGTGAGTCTATCAAGTTCCCTCTTTCTGGAGTAATTGAGGGTTGGAGAGAAGGTATGCAACTTGTAGGTGAAGGTGGAAAGATTAACCTATGGATTCCTTATCAATTGGCTTATGGCGAAAGATCTATGGGACCACAACTTCCTGCATACTCTACATTATACTTTGAGGTAGAGGTAATTAAAGTATCTAAATTTGTTCCAAAAACACCTAAAAAATCTAAATAGCGAATATGGCTCTAGAGATTAAATGTAAACTTTTGGACAAACTGCCTGTTCAGAGTGGAACAAGTGCAAGAGGTGCGTGGTGCAAGCAAGATTTTATTGTTGAAACACTTGAACAATACCCAAGAAAAATTTGTATGAATGTTTGGGGTGATGAGAAAGTGAAGGAGTTGGCAGGATACAATAATCAGGAATTGTTGAACGTTTCTGTAAATATTGAGTCGAGAGAGTTCAATGGCAGGTGGTATACAGATGTAAGAGCCTGGAGAATACAGAAAGATGCACCGGCGGTAGCACAGGATCAGGCAAATGCGGCAGAGCCATATGTTGCACCTGTAGATTTCCCAGAGGGTGATGATGGTGGTGACTTGCCATTCTAGATAAAAGGATAGGTAAATAGCAAAAGAGGATAGCAGATATGTTATCCTCTTTTTGTATATTTGCACAATATTTAATGCTGTGATAATGGGTGGCAGAAAGAAAATCTATATATATGCTTTATTGTTGATTGTTATATTGGTATGTGCAATCTGCTTTCTTTTTTATGAGCTTTCCAATGGAAACAATCAAGATGAGTTTATATTGTCTGATGATGTTATGTCTGTGTATGATGGTATCCCAAGTGATGCTGTTGCAATTATGGATATAAAGAGACTGGATGCTTTTGGAGAGCTGGCCAGTGATACAACATCATATATATATGATTTTATAGACAGAAATTCAGCCCTTGTAAAAATACAGAATTCATTGGTTGAATCACAACAGTTTTCTGGAGTCCCTTTTGTTTTCTCAATGCATTATTCTGCCAAGAACAGTGTTGCTCTTCTTATGGTTATGGATATGACATCTGTAATTGGGCAACAAAGCCTTCCGTTTTCTGGAGACAATGATTTCAGAAGAAAATACAATGATGTATACATTTATAAATCTTATGGTGCATATTATGCACAAATAAAGAATCTGTTCATTGCAAGTGAATCGGAATATGTGCTTGAGAGTTCAATAAGGCATATTGTTAATTCTACTTCTATATTGAGTAATGGAGAATTTAAGGATATTGTGTCAAAGAATGGTCTTGCGGGGGGGCTGTACATAAATTTTGGCCAGATAGGTAAATTCTTCTCGGGAACTGTAAACAGAGAATTTCTTGGGTTTTCTGATTTCTTTTTGAGAAATTCCAAATGGGGAGTATTAAAAATAAATACAAATGAAAGTGGAGCAAATTTTACTGGAGAACTGGTAAACAATGAGGATATTTCATATTTCAGTACAATATTCTACAAACAAACTCCACAAGAGAGCAAGGCCTGTGAGGTGCTTCCGCATAATACTGTTTCATATACTTCTATTCTAATAGATAACATTGATTCATATTTTTCTGAGCACGATAAGTTTCTGGAGATTAGAAAGCGAGCCGGAGTTTTTAATACCGCTCAAAGCAAAGCCAGGGAAAATAGTGCAGATACCCTTAGGATATGGCCCAAAAAATGGATTAAGAGTTTGGGTATCAAAGAACTTGTGAGTGCGTATTGCAAATTTGGAGAGAAATGTGAATGGATTACTTTGTACAGAGTGATCAAGGAGAGAAGTTTTGGAAGTGTGATATCATCTGTACTTGGCGGGAAGGATACTGCTCTGGTAGAAAAATTCAAATATCAGGGATATTTTTCATCTGTGTTTGGCAAGTTGTTCTCTTACTGCAATGAGGAGGCTGTATGCAATTTGGGAGAGTGGGTTGTTATAGGACCTAAAGTTGTTTTGGACGAGTTTGCAAATGGAAACGCCAATTATTCAAATCTGGAGCATTATCTTAAACAGACACCATCGTCTGATTTTATAGACAAACATGCAAGTGTAAAGTTTATGGCTAATTTAAAGTCGGCAGGTGATTCGGTGCTGATGATATATAAACCATATTATGCAGGTTTGCTGAAAAACTCAATTGACAAGAATAATTTTGGCCTGATTACACTGGATTTGGCTGGCGATGATAAAAAGATGGGGATTGATATAAACTTTTACATAACCGATTTACAGACACTTCCACAAGAGAAAGTAAAAGTTGACCAGCAGGGGGAGGCTGTCTTTAGGGTTGACAGTACAATTCATATTGATAAAGGTCCGTTCAAATTGTATGATGTAACTTTAAAACAGGATGTTTATCTGGAACAGTTGCCAAATATGTTTTTAAGGTATTCTGATTCTAAAATGAAAGGAATTTGGTCAGTTCCTTTTGAAACTCCTTTATGCGGAATGGTGGAGCAGATAGATTTGTACAAGAATGGAAGATTGCAGATGTTGTTTGCATCTGGCAGCAAATTGTATTTGCTGGATAGAACAGCCAGATATGTAAGAGGCTATCCTGCAAAACTTAAAAAGGAGGTTGTGATGGGGCCAAAGGTGATGGATATCAATAATAACAAGGATTATTCTATATTGGTGTTAAATGCAGACAATTCAATTTCGTGGTACAATATATTTGGAAAACCGCAAAAAGGCTGGACAGATATAAAGGCACCGGAGTTTGTAAAGCAATTGCCTGAACTGGAGAAAATTGGTAGTAAGAAATACTGGATTCTAAGAGCTCCATCCCAAATGTATATCTATACTTTGGAAGGAAAAATGGTTGAGCTCACCGACAAAAAAAGGAAAATAAGCAGAGAGTCCACTTTGGAATATGTATCAGAAAACGTTGTGAAGGTTATGTGTACAGATGAAAAATTCTATTTTGTGGATTTAAGTTCGGGGAACATAAAAAAAGCTAAGTAATGGAAGGATTTTTGACGTTTGTTCTGGTATTTGTATGTGTAATGTGGGTGTTGGGAAAGGTGTTTCCGCGATTTCTTGTGTGGTACCTGCAAAGAAAGGTAAAGAAGGGACAATGGAATACTTTTGGTGGATTTGGAAGTGGAAATACAGAAAATGATAATGTAAAAAGTGATTATAAAGAGGGGGAGGTTACAATTTCTTCGTCGGCTGAGCCAAAGAAGAAAGTTTTTGATAAGAATGATGGGGAATATATAGATTTTCAGGAGTAATGAAGGATTTTAAAAGATTATTGGCCTATGCCAGACCATATGGCAGGTTCTGGCCCTGGTATTTGGTTTTGTCTATATTGTCTGTGATTTTTGGTGTTGTCAATTATGCACTTATTGACCCGCTGTTAACAGTGCTGTTCCAACCCGAAACACTCAACCAGCAGGCACAGATGCCTGTTTTTGAATTGACTCCTGCGTATTTCCAGGAGTTGTTCTCGTACTATCTTACCAAGATAATGCTCACAAGTGGTTTGTTGAGAGGGTTGTTGTTTGTGAGTCTGTTTTTTGTTTTTGCCTCTTTGTTGTCTAACATTACAAGATATTTGTCTCAAAGGATTCTTGTAAATATGAGGACATATATAATGCAGAATATAAGAAGGGATCTGTTCAATAAAATTTCCTCTTTGCATGTGGGGTATTTTCATAATCAGAAAAAAGGAGATATTCTCTCCAGCATTTCAAATGATGTTACAGAGGTGCAAAATGGTGTGGCAAACAGTTTTCATGTGTTGTTCAGGGAGCCGTTGCTTATTTTGGGATTTCTTGTAGGATTGTTCTATATGTCTCCAAGGCTTACACTTGTTACCTTGCTTACTCTCCCTTTTTCTGCTGTGGTTATAGGAAAAATAAGCAGGTCGCTAAAGAGGGGCGCTGCCAATACACAGTCTTTGATGGGTAGAATTGTGAGTCATTTTGAGGAGGCAATATCTGGTATTAGAATAATAAAGGCTTTCAATGCAAAAAAATATGTAGGAGATAACTTTGAGGTTACTAATACCCAGCACAAGCAAAGTAGCAGAGCAATGTTCAACAAACAGGAGATGGCATCTCCATTATCTGAATTTTTGGGAATTTCTGTGGCTGCTTGTGTATTGTTTTATGGCGGTTGGTTGCAGTTGCAGGGCAAACTTGGTATGGATATGCCAGCTTTTGTTGTGTATATTGGTTTTTACTGGAGAGTGCTTGAGCCTGCCAAGGCTATGTCCAATGCGTATGCAAGTATTCAAAGAGGTTTGGTGTCTGGAAGAAGATTATTTGCTATATTAGATGTTGAAAATCCAATAAAGGAGAAGGAAAATGCCCTTGATATTACAGATTTTAAGGATAAAATAGAGTTTAAAGGGGTAAACTTTGCCTATGAAAGTGAGCCTGTCCTTAAGAATATAAATGTAGAGATACCTAAGGGTAAGATGGTGGCAATTGTTGGTCCTTCTGGCGGAGGAAAATCCACTATGGCGGATCTGCTTCCAAGATTTTATGATATATCTGATGGTGAGATATTGCTTGATGGTGTAAATATTAAGGATTATAAACTCGACAGTCTTATATCGTTGATGGGTATTGTGACTCAAGAGGCAATTCTTTTTAATGATACTGTTTATAACAATATTGCCTTTGGAATGAAAAATGTTAAGGAGGAAGATGTGATAAGGGCTGCAAAAATTGCAAATGCTCATAATTTCATTTCACAAATGGAAATGGGGTATCAGACAAATATAGGTGACAGGGGAGCAAAATTGTCGGGAGGACAAAGACAAAGACTTTCAATTGCACGAGCAATTCTAAAGAATCCTCCTATATTGATCCTGGATGAGGCAACTTCTGCTTTGGATACTGAAAGTGAGAGACTTGTACAGGATGCATTGACAAAACTTATGGAAAACAGAACTTCTATAGTTATTGCACACAGATTGTCTACCATTAAGAATGCAGATGAGATAATTGTACTGAAGGATGGGGAGATAATTGAAAGGGGAAATCATGATATGCTTGTTGGCAATGGAGGAATGTACTCTCATTTATGCCAGCTGCAAGATTTTAAATAGAACTTAAACCAAACAAAATATTATTATGAATAGATCTTTTAATCAACTAATTGAGGATAGTATAAAGAAGAACTGGGACTGCCCGGCTCTATCTGATTACAAGGGGGTGACATTGTATTATAGAGATGTGGCCAGGAGAATTGAAAAGATTCATATTATTTTTAATACTTGTGGAATTAAGAAAGGGGAAAAGATATCTATATGTTCAAAAAACCAGTCCAATTGGGGTGTGGTTTTTTTGGCTTGTTTAACTTACGGCGCAGTTCCAGTCCCAATTTTGCATGAGTTTAAACCTGGTAATGTGCATCATATTGTAAACCATTCAGACTCGAGAGTGTTGTTTGTTGGAAATGTGGTATGGGAGAATTTGAGTGAAAGTGAGATGCCAAAACTTGAGGCTATTATTAGAATTGATGATTTCTCTTTATTGTATTCAAACTCAAAAAATATTGATCAGGCAAGAGAGAATCTTTGGAGAAAAATATCCTAAGAGTTTTACCCCTAAGGATGTAAATTACCATAAAGAGAGTTCTGGTGAGGATGTGGCAATGATAAATTACACTTCTGGAACATCGGGATTCTCTAAAGGTGTGCTTATACCTTATAGAGCATTGTTGTCAAATGTCTTGTTTGCAAAAGAGGTTATGCCATCTCTTGGCAATGGCTCAAACGTGGTTTCAATGTTACCTACAGCCCATATGTATGGTCTTATGTTTGAGTTTTTGTATGAGGTGGTGGTTGGTGCTCATGTTCACTTCCTTACAAGAGTGCCAAGTCCAAAGATTATAATGGATGCTTTTGCAAATATCAAACCTGATATCATTATTTCTGTCCCTTTGGTGATAGAGAAAATATATAAGCAGAAACTTTTGCCGATTCTTAATAAAACCAGCATAAAGCTGTTGCTTAAACTTCCTTTGATAGATCAGAAAATTCAGGAGAAAATAAAATCTGAACTGATTACTACTTTTGGAGGAAAGTTCCAGGAGATTATTATTGGTGGTGCTGCGTTCAACAGGGAGGCGGATGAGTTCTTCCATACAATTGGATTCCCATATACAATTGGTTATGGTATGACAGAGTGTGCTCCTATTATTTCATATGCATCGCATAAAGAGGCTAAACTATTCTCTTGTGGAAAGGCGGCTCTTAATATGAAGATTAGAATTGATTCAGAAGATTCGGAGAATATTCCTGGTGAGATTCAGGTTAGTGGCCCTAATGTAATGTTGGGATATTATAAGAATGAGCAGGCTACAGCAGATAGCTTTACAAGTGACGGATGGCTTAAGACAGGTGATATGGGTATTATAGACAAGGACGGATTCTTGTTTATAAAGGGTAGATGCAAGAGTATGATTCTTGGCCCTTCTGGCCAGAATATTTATCCTGAGGAGATAGAGTCTGCAATAAATAATATACAGCATGTGGTTGAGTCATTGGTAATTGATGAGGGTGGTAAGCTTATAGCTCTTATCTATCCAGATCTTGAGAGTGCTGCCGCAAATGGAGTTTCTCAAGAAGATGTGGAGAAGGTGATAAAAGAGGGAATTGATCTTGTGAATGTTGATCAGCCAAACTATTGTAAGATTGCAGGATACAGATTGGTTCCAGAGGAGTTTGAGAAAACACCAAAGAGAAGTATCAAACGTTATATGTACCAGAAATAGCAGTTGTATTATGGACTCTAAGCAAAGGCAGTTTGACAAGAGCTATCTTAAGATGGCGGGTATCTGGGCAGAGAATTCGTATTGTAAGAGGAGACAAGTTGGTGCTTTGATTGTAAAGGAGAGAAGTATTATCTCCGACGGATACAATGGAACTCCATGCGGATTTGAGAATGTGTGTGAAGATGAGAATGGTTGTACAAAACCATATGTTCTGCACGCAGAAGCCAATGCAATAACAAAAATGGCAAAGTCAAATAACAGCAGTAATGGTGCAACATTGTATGTGACTGCTGCCCCTTGTATGGAGTGCTCAAAACTTATTATACAATCTGGTATAAGCAGGGTAGTGTATAGGGATGCATATCGCCTTACAGATGGAATTGAACTTTTGGAAAGAGCCGGTGTTAAGGTTGAGCAGATTCCGGCTGATCAATTAGAAATGTTAGAAGATGCAACAGGAGCAGAATAACAGAAGGAACGGTAATTTCTTGAAATTACTTGCATGGGGTGTGGTAATAATTGCTGCTATAAATGTTTTTGGCAGGCTTAATGGTGGCTCACAAAAGGTTTTGGAGGTTGAGTCTGGCAATTGGAGCAAACTTTCACTTATATTGCAGCAAATTGAAAAGAATTATGTTGATTCAATAAATTATAATGAGGTTATTGAGAAGATATTGCCACAGGTAATGTCTTCTTTGGATCCTCATTCGAGTTACCTTCCTCCGGTGGAACTTGAGGAGGCTGATGCTACACTGGAAGGAAACTTTGGTGGTATTGGTGTACAGTTCAATGTGCCAAATGATACTGCAACAATTATTAGTGTCATTGCGGGGGGACCATCTGAAAAGGTTGGTATTTTGTCGGGAGACAAGATAATTAAAGTGGATGGAAAAAATGTGGCTGGAGTTAAAATAAATCAGGACTCTCTTGTAAAGTCTTTAAAAGGCGTAGAAGGTACAGTTGTAAAGTTGGATGTAAAAAGGGATGATGTTAAGGAACTTCTCTCTTTTGAAATTGAAAGGGGCAGGATACCTGTAAAGAGTGTGGATGTGGCTATGATGGTGTCGGATTCTGTTGCTTATGTAAAGTTGTCCAAATTTACAAGAACAAGCTTTAAAGAATTCCTTGAAACTGTGGTGCCTTTAAAAGAGAAGGGGATGAGTCATGTAATATTTGACCTTAGGGGCAATACCGGCGGATATCTTGATCAGGCTTTGCTGTTGTGTAATGAGTTCCTAAAAAGGGACGAACTTATAGTTTATATGCAGGGTGCTCACAGAAAAAGACAGGATTTTCATGCAGATGGTACAGGAAAACTGATTGATACAAAATTGTATGTGCTTATAGATGAAACATCTGCCTCTTCAAGTGAAATTTTTGCCGGAGCAATGCAGGATAATGACAGAGGAATAATTGTTGGAAGACGTTCATACGGAAAAGGTCTTGTGCAAGAGCCTATCTACTTTACAGACAAGTCTGGTATAAGACTTACTGTGGCAAGATTCTATACTCCAACAGGCCGCTGTATACAAAAACCATACTCGCAAGATTATCAATATGATATATATGAAAGGTACAGACACGGGGAGATGGTTGCGGCAGATAGTATAAGGGTAAATGACTCTCTTAAATTTACCACTCCAAAAGGAAAGGTTGTATATGGGGGAGGTGGTATTATTCCCGACGAATTTGTCCCTATTGATACTGTTGGGGTAACCGATTTTCTTATAAAAGCAAACAGAAAGAGCCTTTTGTTAAAGTACAGTAATGAGCTGGCACGCCAGTTGAGAGTGCAACTTAGAGGTGTAAAGACATTTGAAGAGTATGACAAGCTTATTGGGCAGACCGATATAGAGAGTGGATTTCTTTCTTACGCCAGGGCAAATGGTGTTGTACCTGGAAAAGGGGAGTGGCAAATATCCAGAGATGTAATTATTATGCAGTTGAAAGCTTTGGTGGGAAGATATACAGTTCTTGAAGATTATGCATTTTATCCGTACATATTAAAGATTGACAATGTTATTGATAAAGTTAATGAGATAATTGAATAGTTATGGCTGTACTTAGAATTGAACTTGAAAAGAAAGAAAAGGAAAGAACCTTAAACTTAACTAATATAAATATTATGAAACAACTTATAGGTATGGCTGCAGACCATGCAGGCTACAGCTTAAAAGAAGAATTAAAACCAATGCTTGCCCAAATGGGTTACGAAGTTAAAGATTTTGGAACTCATTCAGAGGAGAGTATGGATTATCCAGATGTTGCTCATCCTTTGGCAGAGGCTGTAGAGAAAGGGGAGGTTGCTTTTGGTATAGCAATGTGTGGCAGTGCCAACGGTATTACAATGACATTGAACAAACATCAGGGTATTAGAGCTGCAATTTGCTGGAAACCGGAGTTGGCTTCTTTGGCAAGACAGCACAATGATGCAAATGTTTTGTCTATGCCTGCACGTTTTATTTCTACAGATGAGGCTAAAGAGATAGTAAAGGCTTTCTGTGCTGCAGACTTTGAGGGTGGAAGACACCAAAGAAGGGTAGAGAAGATAGCTTGCAAATAGTTGTATGGAAGAGAATTTGTATATTGTAAACAAAAATAATATTGCACCGCTTATGGATAATATAGACAATT
>CALCUQ010000080.1 GCA_937906795.1 uncultured Bacteroidales bacterium
ACTTGCATGTGTTAAGCCTGCCGCTAGCGTTCATCCTGAGCCAGGATCAAACTCTTCATTGTATATATTTTTTATTATTTCTTAGCTCGTCCTGTAACTCTTTCCTTTTTTCTTCTTTTAAAGGAATTTACGCTCTGGATATTTGTTAATATCCCATACATATTTTTATATGTATGCTGCTTGTCTTTCAATCTTTTCAATGAACTTTTTTTAACCCTAAAACTCTTTCCGGCAAGCCGGCGTTTTCGTTTTGGGACTGCAAAGATAGACAACTTTTCTTTCCTGCCAAATTTTTTTTTATTTTTATATCAACTTTCTTATTTAAACTAAAATTCATACTTTTGTAGTTTAGTTATGTAACTCTATAATAGTTTTGATTTTATGTCAAAGAACTTAGTTATAATACCAACATACAACGAAAAAGAAAATGTTGAGAATATAATAAGAGCTATCTCTTCACTGGAAGAGGTATTCCATATCCTTATTATTGATGATGGCTCTCCAGATGGGACTGCAGATATTGTTAAAAGGCTGATTAACACAGATTTTAAAGACTCTTTATTTATAGTGGAGAGAAAAGGCAAATTAGGACTTGGTACAGCTTATATCACAGGATTCAAATGGGGCGTAGAGCATAAATATGATTATATATTTGAAATGGATGCCGATTTTTCCCACAACCCCAATGATTTGCCAAAATTACTTAATGCCTGCAAAAACGATGGAGCAGATTTAGCCATTGGCAGCAGATATTGTAATGGTATTAGCGTAATCAATTGGCCAATTGGCAGAGTCATAATGTCTTACTATGCGTCTACATATGTTAGAAAAGTATTGGGAATGAGAGTTTTTGACTGCACAGCCGGATTTAAATGCTACGCCAGAAAAGTTCTTGAAACTATAGACTTTGACAATATTAGAATGAAAGGATATGGATTTCAGATTGAAATGAAATACAACACTTACAAATTAGGCTTTAAAATAAAAGAAGTTCCTATTATTTTTGTAGACAGAGTAGAGGGCACTTCTAAAATGAGTTCAGGAATTTTTGGTGAAGCCTTTTGGGGTGTACTGGCAATGAGATTCAGAAAAATAAAACCAAGAAAATAATGAGACTGCTAATTAATAACGGCACAATAGTAAATGAGGGGCTATCTTTTAAAGGTAGCCTTTTAATTGTGGATAATTTTATTTCACAAATTATAAAAGAAAGCGATTTTTCTTCGCATGAAGAATATATCAAAAACCTTAAAACTATTGATAAAGATAAGGAAATCAACGCAAAAGGATTGCATATATTACCAGGGGTGATAGATGATCAGGTACACTTTAGAGAACCAGGAAACACCCACAAGGCAACCATTGCATCGGAGAGTAAAGCTGCCGTTTTAGGTGGTGTTACAAGTTATATGGACATGCCAAATAACACACCGGCCACTACTACAATAAAGGGTCTGGAAAATAAATTTGACATTGCCCATAAAGACAGTTTTGCAAACTACTCATTCTATCTTGGTGCTACAAATGATAATTTGAAAGAAATTAAATCTGTAGACAAAAACAAAGTGTGCGGCATTAAAGTATTTATGGGCTCTTCTACAGGCAATATGCTTGTTAGCGACAATACTCAACTCAACGCAATATTTGCCCAATCCCCTATTACAATTGCAACACATTGCGAACAGGAAGAGATAATTAAAGAAAATCTCCAGAAACATATAGAATTATACGGAGAGGATATTCCTTTTCAGATGCATCCCCAAATAAGGAGCAGACAGGCATTGAATGTACTAAAAGAGCTATAGATCTGGCAATTGCAAACAATACCAAACTGCATATTTTACATATAAGTACCGCAGATGAGATTGAAATGATTAAACAAGCTCAAAAAATAAACAATAAAATAACCGGCGAAGTTTGCGTACACTATATGTGGTTCAACGATACCCACTATGAAAAATATGGCAGCAGAATCAAATGTAACCCTGCAATAAAAAGCCAGGAAGATATGTTTGCAATAAGAAAAGCTGTAAAAGAAGGAGTTATAAAAGTAGTAGCTACAGATCATGCTCCTCATTTAGAGTCAGAAAAAGAAAACAATTACCTAAAAGCACCTAGCGGCCTGCCTCTTGTACAACATAGCCTTCAGCTTATGATAGAGCTTACAAAACAAAACATTCTATCAATTGAGGATGTTGTAAGCAGAATGTCGCATGGCCCTGCCGAATGTTTTAATATAGAAAAAAGAGGATTCATTAAAGAAGGATACTACGCAGACTTGGCTATTGTAAACCTTAATTGTCCCGACAACAAATCAACAGTCTCCCCTGCATATAAATGCGCATGGAGCCCATTCAAGGGATACACTTTCTCATCATCTGTATGCCACACCATTATAAATGGCCAGATTGTAGTAGAAAACGGAGAGTTTACCGGTATAAAAAATGCAATGCAATTATCATTCAATAGATAGAAGATGAAAAACAGCAAGGTTTTAATACGCACATATATTGCGGCTCTAATTGCCGTAGTATTATGGGGTTTCTCATTTGTTTGGAGTAACGAGATTATAAGATTGCAAGTACCTATCTTTACATTTCTGTTTGTCAGGTTATTTCTTGCAGGCATTATTCTTTTTATATACTCAAAAGTTATTGGCAAATTACAGAAGCCTGGCTCTAAAGACCTTTTGCTAATGGCACTTATGGCATTTTTTGAGCCATTCATTTATTTTATTGGAGAAAGTTTTGGAATGCAGGCAACAGACTCCGCCGTAATTGCAGCAGTTATCATTGCCATAATTCCAATCACTTGTCTGATGGTTGAAAAAGTATTGTATAAAATTCCATTTACATTCAATAAAATTACCGGTATCCTGCTTACTCTTCCAGGAGTTGCTTTAATGGCACTTAACAATGGTAATATTACTGTCAAACATTTATACGGTATTGCTTTGCTTTTCCTTGCTGTAGCAGCCGCTACTGGATATGGAACTGTAGTAAAAAAATTGTCGGCCAAGTATAATAATTTTACAATAGCAACTTACCAGTTTGTTATAGGTTCGCTATATTTTTTACCTCTGTTCCTGGGGTACGGACTTGATGGAATAAATGATACTTTTTTCTCAAAAGATGTTATGGTTCCACTAATATCATTGTCTATTCTTTGTTCTTGTGTAGCATTTGTATTGTGGGTGAGTGCCATAAGAAATCTGGGAATTGCGAGAGCTAATATTTTCTCTGCATTAATCCCCGTTTTCTCTGCATTAGGTGCAGTTGCACTTGGGCATGAAACAATAAGCCTTTTGCATATAATAGGGATGGCAGTTGTTGTTTCTGGAGTTATTCTTGCCCAAAAAGACTAACTTACTCTCCCTACGCTACAGAATGCTTTTTCTTGTATTCGTCTAAAAATAAAGGGATTGATTTAGAACTGTCCAACTTTAGTTTTGAACGCAATCTGGAACATCTTGCATAATACGCATTTTCTGTACTGTTGCAAACTGTCCATATTTGATATGAAGTAAACCCAAGATTGAGCAATGCACATACAATAATATCTTTCTCCGACAATGAATATTCCTTTTTTAAAGTTTCATATATATTGTGCTCAACCAGGTTGTGTTGGTCTATAATGTACAGAAAATAGTTGTACAACACTCCATTACTTTTGCTTTCCAGTACTAAATCAGCTAGTTTTTTGCCATATTTAGGAACATTATCTTCTGTATAATACAGCATATCTGCAAACTCCTGCATCTGCTTGGTATGCTTTTGTAGTCCAATCTGAAATAAAGAGAGATTCTGTTGATAATAAAAGTCCCTTTTTTGAAAAAAATTCTCCAATCTCCTATACTCTGCCTTTTGGTTCTCAATCGTGTTTTTTAATTCAAATATCTTGGTGCATAATGCTAAAAACACAAAAGTACCACCAGCACATACAACTGCAAAAAATATATTGAACATAACCTTCCCAACTATTTTATCAATTTCAACTGAATCCTTCCTTTCTTAATATCAACATCTATAACTTTTACATTTACATGCTCATGAAGTTTAAGGACTTGATTTGGATTTGATATAAATTTATCAGACATATTTGAAATGTGGATCAGGCCATTGTGCTTGATGCCAAAATCTACAAAAGCTCCAAAGTTTGTAATATTTGTTACAATACCTGGCAGCTGCATTCCAACAGACAAATCCTCTATTGAATGAACCATATTCGAGAACTCAAGTACCTTAACAATGCTTCTTGGATCTCGTCCAGGCTTTACAAGTTCATCCAAAATATCTTTTAAAGTTGGTAGACCAACTGTTTCGCTAATGTAGTTTTCTATATTAATTTTATCAAGATTAGACTTGTTCCCTATCAATTGGGACAAAGAAATCTTAATATCTGCCGCCATCTTGTTTACAAGGCTGTACCTTTCTGGATGGACAGCAGAATTATCCAAAGGATTCTCTGCACCGGGAATTCTTAAAAAGCCTGCAGCCTGTTCATATACTTTTTCACCTAATCTTTTAACTTTCAACAATTGTTGTCGGGAAGAAAAAGGGCCGTTTGCTTCTCTGTAATCTACAATATTCTGTGCTAACGCAGGTCCTATACCAGAAACATAGCTCAACAAATGCTTGCTTGCTGTATTTAGATTTACCCCTACACTATTTACACAACTTACAACAATATCATCCAGTTTTTCTTTTAAAAGGTTCTGATCCACATCGTGTTGATACTGTCCTATACCTAAGGATTTAGGGTCAATCTTAACCAGTTCTGCAAGCGGATCCATTAATCTTCTGCCTATTGAAACTGCCCCCCTTACAGTAACATCATATTGTGGAAATTCCTCTCTGGCGATAGCAGATGCTGAGTATATTGATGCTCCATCCTCGCTAACCGAATATACCCTTACCCCTTCTGGCAAAGCCAATCTTTTAATAAATGCCTCTGTCTCTCTGGAGGCTGTTCCATTTCCAATTGCTATAACCTCAATTTTGTATGCCTGTACCATATTTGACAACTTCTTCATTGCCATTACTTTTTCATTTACAGGCGGGTGCGGATATATAGTATCATTATGTAACAAATCTCCCTGAGCACTTAAACAAACAACTTTACAGCCTGTTCTAAAGCCAGGATCAATAGCCAGAGTTCTTTTTTGTCCAATAGGTGCAGCCAACAACAGTTGCTTAAGGTTTTCTCCAAAAACTTTTATGGAGTCCAAATCTGCTTTCTGTTTTGCCAGATGCAGTGATTCATTCTCTATTGATGAGTGCAATAATCTTTTATATGAATCATCTACAGCCATATCAAGCTGCTCAAACAGTTTAAATGAGCTGCACTTTCTTCCCTGATAAAAATATTTGTTTATTATTTTTTTACAAACAGATGTATCAACATCAAGTTTAACTTGTAAGATACCTTCACCTACCCCTCTCAAAACAGCCAATAGCCTATGAGCCGGTATTCTACTTAAATCCTGCGAGTATTCAAAATAGTTCTCATATTTGTCACCATCCTGCTCCTTTCCTTTAACTACTTTAGAAACTATTTTTGCACTCTTTGTATAAAAGTTCCTCAATTCCTGTCTTATTTGTATCCTCTCCGACAAATTTTCTGCAACAATATCCCTTGCTCCCTCCAAGACCTTCTCAGTATCGGGCAATTGTTCATTTATAAAAGAAGAAACATAAGAATCAAAATCTGGAACATTAAGTGTAAGCATTTTATTAGCCAAAGGTTCAAGTCCCCTCTCTTTTGCTATAGAAGCTCTGGTTCTTCTTTTTGGCTTATATGGCAAATACAAATCTTCCAACTCTTGCAACTGTATACAGGATTCAATTTGGGCTTCAAGCTCACTGGTCAATTTATTCTGCTCTTTAATTGTCTTTAAAACAGTCTCTTTCCTCTTGTCCAACTCATCAAATTTCCCAAGATAAAATTTAACTTGAGCAACCCCAAGTTCATCAAGGGCACCTGTAGCCTCCTTTCTGTAACGGCTAATGAAAGGAACTGTTGCACCACTTTGCAACAACTCAATACAATTTTCCACTTGCCAATCTTTACATGAAATAAGATTGGCTATATAATTGACATACTGCCTGTTCATAGAGATTATTTAATCGTGAGAAACCTGCTTTAACTGTTCTCTGTAAGAAGAGAATATTTTTGACTTTGACACAAAACCCAAATATACACCGTCCTGGTCTACAACAGGGAGATTCCATGCACCTGTGATTTCAAATTTACTCATAACGCTCTCCATTCTCTCATCATATTTTACATATTCAGGAGGTTGCTTCATTATAGAGTAAACTTTTACATTTGTATACTTAGTTTTATCAAACATAATTTCTCTAACATCATCCAAATTGACTATTCCCTGCATTACACCCTTCTGATCTACAACCGGATATATATTTCTTTTCGAATGTGCAATAACGTTTACAAGATCACCCAAAGTATCGTCCAAACCCACAGATGAAAAATTATTTTCTACCAACTCATCTGTTTTGAGCAAAGTAAGAACTGCCATATCTGAATCATGGGTCAATAAATCTCCCTGTTTTGCAATACGCTTGGTATAAATTGAATATGGCTCATACATTCTTATTGTAGCAAATGCAATTGCAGATGTAATGATAAGAGGCATTAGCAGTGTATAGCCACCGGTAATCTCGGCAATAAGAAATATAGCCGTTAGAGGAGCCTGCATAACTCCAGACATCAAGCCTGCCATTCCAACCAACACAAAATTTGCTTCCGGTACACTTATGAATCCCGACAAATTCATCAACCTTGAAATAATAAATCCAAAAACGCCTCCCATAAATAAAGTTGGACCAAAAGTTCCTCCTACTCCACCACCTGCATTTGTAAAGGACATTGAAAAGACTTTTGCAAAAAAGACACCCAGGAAGAAAATTGGAAGCACCCAATCCCTACTTAGAATATTTGCCAGAAATGTTGTTCCAATAGCATCAGAAGACCTGTTATTGAGCAAATCAGTAAGCACATCATATCCCTCACCATACAACGGAGGAAATATAAAAATTATAAGGCCAAGGCAAAGAGCTGAAATAATCCACCTGCGGTATGTTCCCTGAATATTCTTTATTTTGTCCTCCAGCCACAATGTTGTCCTTGTAAAATACAATGAAGCATACCCGCAAGCTATTCCAAAAAGGATATAAAGAGGTATATTCTTTATTGAAAATGGTGTTAATGAATTTTCAAAAGCAACTGCCTCTCCCAAAAACAAATATGATATTGTAGTTGCTGTCATAGACGAAAGTACAAACGGCAACAACGACGACATTGACATATTGAACAGAAGTATCTCAAATGTAAACAATACTCCCGCCATTGGGGCTTTGAAAATTCCTGCTACAGCACCAGCAGCTCCACAACCAAGCAAAATGGTCATGTTCTTATATGACAGCCCTAATACTCTTGCAACATTTGAACCTATTGCAGCTCCTGTGTACACAATAGGTGCCTCTGCTCCCACAGATCCACCAAATCCTATTGTTACTGAGCTGGCCGCAACAGAAGACCACATGTTGTGAGACTTTATTTTTGATTCATTTCTGGATACAGAAAGCAATACCTTTGTAACACCATGCCCTATGTTGTCCTTAACAAAATACTTTACAAACAACAAGGCCATAAACATACCTATTCCAGGATAGATAAAATAGAGAAAACTGTCAGAAGGGGTGTTGAACCAACCTGTTAATACCCATTGAAAGAAATGGATACACTGTTTTAGAATAACAGCTGCAAATCCACTTCCTGCTCCCACAACAAATGCCATTATGAGCAACATTTTACTCTCAGGCATTTTTATTATAATATCCTTTATCTTACCTATTAAACTTCTTACCATTCCATGAGTATTTCACGCGAAGATAACAAAAAAAGGATGAAGTTATTCATCCTTTTCTTTCAATATAAACCTTTAATCAAGTTTAATTACTCCTCGTCTGCACCAAAAGAACTGCCATCATCATCTGGGAATGTTGAATCTCCTGATGTACCATCATCATCAGCACCATCTCCGCCAAACAATTCATTTTCGGCATCATCATAATCATCAATTTTCACATCAATTTTCACAAGGTAAATTGCCTGTGGAATCTCTACTGAAACTGCATAAAAGAATGTTCCATCCGGTTTGTCAACTTTAAACAAGTCTCCCATGTAATCTGCATATCCTTTTGGATATTTTTCTTTAAATGCAGCTGCCAATTCAGCAGACATATTTGCATAACTTACAACCGCTCTCTTCTTTTGAACTCTAGAAGAATCCTTAACTGCCATATATATTCTAATTATTATTTATACAATTGTTATTTGATGCAAGTATAGTGCAATTTTTTTAAAAACAAAACTCTTTTTTCTATTTCATTAACAAATAACTTTTCTGCTGTCTCTTTCTGGCAATATTTTTTTCAACAAAAATTGGCTCAAAGGTCTTTGGATCGAGCTCAGAATAATATGAAACAGAAGATTTTGTCATAGGTGTTGGTGTAAAATCCTGCACTTGATCCATATAAACTCCTTTTAAGGTTTTATTTTGCGACAACAGTTCCATATCCTTTAATGTACAACCAGGATGTGATGAAATGAAATATGGTACAAGCTGGTATTTGAGTTTGCTCTCTCTTGTAAGTTTGTCAAACTCCTTTTTAAGTCTTTCAAATAATGCAAATGAAGGTTTGTTCATTTGTTTAAGGACATTTGACTGGGTGTGCTCTGGAGCAACTTTCAACCTGCCACTTGTGTGTTTGGTTACAAGTTCTGTAAAATATGGTTTTGATGAACTGTCAAGGAACCCTTTTTCATCCAAAAACAAATCATATCGTATACCACTTCCAATATATGCATGCTTAATGCCTTTAACCTGAGAAATTCTGTCATACAACTTAAGAAGTTGTCGGTGAGAATTATTAAGGTTACTGCACATTTTAGGGAACAGGCAACTCTTTCTGAAACATTTCTCACAAATGGACAAATCATTCCCTTTCATACCATACATATTTGCAGTTGGAGCACCCAAATCAGAAATATTTCCTGCAAATCCCGGCAATTGGCTGAGTTTCTCAACCTCAGAAACTATTGATTCCTGGCTGCGACACTGTATATGTTTTCCCTGGTGTGCCGCAATAGTACAGAAACTGCATCCTCCAAAACAACCTCTATGAGTATTTATGGAGAATTTTATCATCTCGTATGCCGGTATATGCTTCCCTTTATATTTTGGATGGGGCAATTTTGTATATGGCAGTGACCAGATATAGTCCATCTCCTTTTGTGTAGATGGCAAGTAGGGCTTGTTCACACACACATACACTCCCGCAACAGGCTCTATAATCTGACGCCCTTGCATCTTATTTGCCTCAACCTCAATAGTATTGAAATTTTCAACAAAAGCCCTTTTGTTCTTTAGGCACGTTTCAAAAGAATGCAAAAAAACTCTGTCTTCTGACTGTTGTGGTTTTTCCTTACTTATCCAGGCTATCTGATTCAACGAATTTTTATCTCTTTTCTCTCCACCTCTTATAAATTCTGCTATAGAAACTATGGCCTTTTCTCCCATTCCGTAAATAAGATAATCAGCCTTGCTGTCCAATAGGATTGAGGGCAAGAGCTTATCTTGCCAATAGTCATAATGGGCAAGTCTTCTTAACGAGGCCTCAATTCCACCTATAACAACCGGTGTCTGCGGATACAACTCCTTTAGAATATTTGAATATACCTTTACAGCATAATCCGGACGCATATTGGCAGCACCATTGGGGGTATAAGCATCATTGCTGCGCAATCTTTTTGCCGCAGTATAATGATTTACCATTGAATCCATAGCACCAGATGTTACAGCAAAAAACAATCTAGGCACACCAAGTTTCTTGAAATCCCTCAAATCGTCTCTCCAGTTTGGTTGGGGAACAATGGCAACTCTATATCCTTTATCTTCCAAAACCCTTGCAATAACAGCTGCACCAAAAGAAGGATGGTCTATATAGGCATCACCCGAAAACAAAATGACATCTATATAATCCCATCCTAATGCATCTATCTCTTTTTTGGTTGTTGGAATAAAACTTCCCACTTCCATAATTACATTCTTTCTGGCAATGTAATTCCCAAGATATCCATTGCTTTTACCAAAACTTTTGCAATAGTTTCAATTAAAGCAAGTCTGTTTGATCTTAATGTAACATCCTCCTCATTAAGAATTGTTACATCGTGATAATACTGGCTGAACTCTTTTGCCAACTCATATGCATAATTTGCAATTACAGCAGGAGAATGAGCATCGCCGGCCTCTTTAACTTTTGCAGGGAAATTATTAAGCATTTTAACAATTTCTATCTCTTTTGGCAACAATGTCCCTGTACCTATCTCAGATTCAAAACCTCTCTCAGATGCTTTTCTAAGAATAGATTTGATTCTGGCATGTGTATACTGGATAAATGGGCCTGTATTTCCGTTGAAATCAATAGACTCTTTTGGATCAAACAACATTGTCTTCTTAGGGTCAACCTTAATAATAAAGTATTTTAAAGCTCCTAAGCCAATCATATCAAACAATGCTTCTCTCTCATTCTCCGGCATATCGTCCAATCTGCCCAAAGCCATAGAAGTCTCTTTAGCTGTTGTATACATATTTTCAATCAAATCATCTGCATCTACAACAGTACCCTCTCTGGATTTCATCTTACCCTCTGGCAATTCAACCATACCATAAGACAAGTGATAAATGGTATCACTCCAATCAAAACCCAATTTCTTAAGAATAAGTTTCAATACCTGGAAGTGATAATTCTGCTCATTACCTACAACATAAATATGCTCATCAAGTTTATACTCATCAAATCTCTGATGTGCTGTTCCCAAATCCTGAGTCATATATACAGATGTACCATCACCTCTTAGCAGCAGTTTCTTATCCAATCCGTCTGCAGTAAGGTCACACCATACAGAGCCATCCTCATGTGTTTCAAAAATGCCTTTTTTAAGGCCCTCCTGTACAAGAGCTTTTCCCAACAAATA
>CALCUQ010000081.1 GCA_937906795.1 uncultured Bacteroidales bacterium
CGATGACACGCTTCCAAAAGCGAATGACGAACATCTTGTGGCGCAAGTCAGTTGTACCCAACCCATCACCTATAACAGCGGTGCAGGGAAGAAAGTGGTACTCGTCGATTGTGGCGTGAAGCAAAGCATCATTCGCTATCTCATTGGGCGTGGCGTAGAAGTGACACGCGTACCATGGGATTATGATTTCAATACACTCACCTTTGACGCACTTATCATCTCCAATGGTCCGGGTAATCCTGAGCAATGCCAACCAACTATCGCTCATATTCAGTCTTTCCTCGCCAAAGGCGAAGATAAACCATTATTGGGGTTGGACTTAGGCAACCAACTCCTCGCCCTCGCGGTGGGAGCGAAAGTGTCTAAACATAAATATGGTCACCACGGGGCTACCCAACCAGTGCAACTTGCCAATGAGAGACGCTGTTTCATCACTGCGCAGAACCATGGTTATGTTGTAGAGGGTGATACCTTACCCGAAGAATGGAGTGAGTGGTTTATTAATATGAATGACAATACCAATGAGGGTATTCGTCACAACCAAAAACCATGGATGGCAGTTCAGTTCATACCGGAAATGAATTGCGGACCCATTGACACAGAGTTTGTATTCAATAACTTTATCGAACTTCTTAATAAATAACAGCCATGGAGAAGAAAGAGATTAAGAAAGTGTTAGTGCTCGGTTCAGGAGCGCTCAAGATTGGCGAGGCAGGTGAGTTTGATTATTCGGGTTCACAAGCACTCAAAGCATTGCGCGAAGAGGGTATATATACGGTACTCATCAATCCGAATATCGCAACTGTTCAGACCAGCGAAGGAGTAGCAGACAAGATCTATTTCCTCCCGGTCAATCCATTCTTCGTGGAGCGTGTTATTAAGAAGGAGCGCCCTGATGGTATCCTCCTCGCTTTTGGTGGACAGACTGCCCTCAACTGCGGTGTGGAATTGTACAAGACAGGTGTATTAGAGAAATATAATGTACAGGTATTGGGTACGCCCGTACAAGCCATCATGGATACTGAGGACCGCGAACTATTCGTGGAGAAACTGGATGAGATAAATGTAAAGACTATCCAAAGCGAAGCCTGCGAGACTATTGAGGCAGCACGCGCTGCAGCGAAAGCACTGGGTTATCCTGTCATCCTACGCGCTGCTTATGCACTCGGTGGACTCGGTTCGGGTTTCTGCGATAATGAAGAAGAACTGAATAAACTCGCAGAAAAAGCCTTCTCATTCTCACCACAAGTGCTTGTAGAGAAATCACTCAAAGGATGGAAAGAGATTGAGTATGAGGTAGTGCGCGATAAATATGACAACTGTATTACAGTTTGTAACATGGAGAACTTTGACCCGCTTGGTATTCACACCGGTGAGTCTATTGTTATTGCTCCTACTCAAACATTAAGCAGTAGAGATGCAAACAAACTACGTGAACTTGCAATTAAGATTGTAAGACATATAGGTATTGTGGGAGAGTGTAACGTTCAGTACGCATACGATCCTAAATCAGAGGATTACCGTCTTATTGAGGTTAATGCTAGATTGAGCCGTTCTTCTGCTCTGGCTTCAAAAGCTACCGGATACCCGTTGGCATTTGTTGCTGCAAAGATTGGATTGGGATACGGTTTACATGAGCTTAAAAACTCTGTCACAAAAACTACAAGTGCATTCTTTGAGCCAGCTATTGACTATGTAGTATGTAAGATTCCAAGATGGGATTTAGGTAAATTCCAGGGAGTTGACAGAGAGATTGGTTCTTCTATGAAATCTGTAGGAGAGGTTATGGCTATAGGCAGAACTTTTGAAGAGGTTATTCAAAAGGGATTGCGTATGATCGGCCAGGGAATGCATGGATTTGTAGAGAACAAAGAACTTGTTATTGAGGATATTGACAAAGCACTAAGAGAGCCAACAGACAAACGTATCTTTGTAATAAGCAAAGCTATGCGTGCCGGTTATACAGTAGACCAGATATACGAACTTACAAAAATTGACAAATGGTTCCTTGAGAAGCTTATGAATATTATGAACACCTCTAAGGAGTTACACACTTGGGGTGCAAACCATAAGCAACTTACAGACATGCCATTGGATTTGCTTAAAAAGGCTAAAGTGCAAGGCTTTACAGATTTCCAGATTGCAAGAGCAGTTGGACTTGAGGGAGAAATTGAAGATTGTGCACTAACAGTAAGAAACTACAGAAAATCTGTAGGTGTAGTTCCATCTGTAAAACAAATTGATACACTAGCAGCTGAATATCCCGCTTTAACAAACTACTTGTACTTGACATATAGCTTTGGTCCTCATGATGTAAACTACTTGGGTGACCATAAATCAATTGTAGTATTGGGTTCAGGAGCATACCGTATTGGTTCATCTGTTGAATTTGACTGGTGCGGTGTTCAAGCCCTACAGACTATCAGAAAAGAGGGATATAGAAGCGTTATGATAAATTACAATCCTGAAACAGTATCAACAGACTACGATATGTGCGACAGATTGTATTTTGATGAGCTTACTTTTGAGAGAGTAATGGATATTATAGATTTGGAGAATCCTAACGGTGTAGTAGTTTCTACAGGAGGACAAATCCCTAATAACCTTGCTCTAAGACTGGATGCCCAAAACGTAAAATTGCTTGGAACAAGTGCAAAGAGCATTGACAATGCAGAAGATAGAGACAAGTTCTCAGCTATGCTTGACAGAATAGGTGTAGACCAACCTAAATGGAGTGCACTAACCTCTATGGAAGATATCAACAAATTTATAGATAAAGTTGGATTCCCTGTATTGGTCAGACCATCATACGTACTTTCCGGTGCAGCAATGAATGTTTGCTCAAACCAGGAAGAGTTGGAAAGATTCCTTAAACTTGCAGCTAACGTATCCAATAAACACCCTGTTGTTGTTAGCCAGTTTATTGAGCACGCTAAAGAGGTTGAGATGGATGCTGTAGCTGAAAACGGTGAAATTATTGTATATGCTATAAGTGAGCATATTGAGTATGCTGGTGTTCACTCAGGAGATGCTACAATCCAGTTCCCACCACAAAAACTTTATGTAGAAACAGCCAGAAGAATAAAGAGAATTAGCCGACAAATTGCTAAAGAGCTTAACATTTCTGGTCCATTCAACATCCAGTTCCTTGCAAAAGAGAATGATATTAAAGTTATTGAGTGTAACCTTAGAGCATCAAGAAGTTTCCCATTTGTAAGTAAAGTACTAAAAGTTAACTTCATTGAATTGGCTACTAAGATTATGTTGGGACTTCCAGTAGAGAAACCTCACAAAAATCTGTTTGACCTGGATTATGTTGGAATCAAGGCCAGTCAGTTCTCATTCAACAGACTTCAAAAAGCAGACCCGGTTTTGGGTGTTGATATGGCATCTACAGGTGAGGTTGGATGTATTGGCTCAGACTCTTCTTGTGCAATTTTAAAAGCTATGCTTTCTGTTGGTTACAGAATTCCAAACAAAGAAAAAGGTATTCTGCTATCAACCGGTAATGCAAAACAAAAAGCAGACACACTGGAGGCTGCCAAGATGCTTAAAGCAAAAGGATACAAACTGTATGCAACAGGTGGTTCATCCAAATTCCTTACAGATAACGGTGTTGAGAACACATTAGTGTTCTGGCCTAATGAGGAAGGCTCTCCTAAAGCATTGGAAATGCTTCACAACAGAGAGATTGATATGGTTATCAATATTCCTAAGAACCTTACACCTATAGAGTTGCAAAACGGTTATACTATCCGTAGAGCTGCTATTGACCTAAATATTCCACTTGTAACAAATGCAAGACTTGCAACAGCATTCATAAACGCATTCTGCACAATGGATATAGATAGAATAGCCATTAAGAGCTGGTCTGAATACAAATAAGAACAGTTGAACATACAAAAGAAGAAAAGTCCGGGTCAAAAGCAATTTTGATCCGGACTCATATTTTACATATATGTTGGAATTATTTTAGAAAATGTTACTATTTTCCATCATTTTCTTCCACTTGTAATATCCAAATACAGCTATTATAGAGTATAATGTATACAAGGCAGCTGTGAAATAAAGTTCTTTATAAATATAAAGTCCTGCAGAAACCAAATCAACTGCAATCCATATCCACCACTGCTCAATATACTTCCTTGCGAGCATCCACATGCCAACAATACTAAGTGCTGTTGTAAAAGAATCCAGATAAGGCACATTACTGTTGGTAAAGCTGATCAAAACAAATGCTATGGCAGCAAATGTTATTGCAAAGACTCCTGCCAAAGGAATAATGTATTTTACAGATATGGAGGTTATTGGTAATTCCTGGCTCTGGGAGCTAGTGCCGGAAACACTCCTGTTACCATATTTCCACATAATCCATCCATATAAAGCAATCACCAAGTAGTAAACATTTATACCAAAATCTGCATATAAACCTGCATCCCAATAGATAAACAGATAAATTGCAGGCATTATAATTCCAGCAATCCACAGATAAATGCTTGCTTTATACTCTAACCATAAATACACAAGACCTACAATTGTACCTATCAATTCCAACATATTATAAATTATTTAAAAGTTCAATTCAATATGTGCCAACACATTTGTACCTGCCTGTGCTGCATATCCAGAATAATTATATCTTACTTTTTCTGTTGTGTCGGCAATCTTCCATCGTAATAGAATCCACTTCCTGCATATCCATTGTTCTCATACACATGATTAAACAAGTTGTATATGGTACAGCCCAATGTAAGGGATTTTACGCCTGCAAATTTAAAGGTATAAGAAAGATTAAGATTGCTCACAAAATATGCATCCAAAATATGTTCATCACAATCTAAATTACTCATATATTGTTTGCTTACATATTGCGATTGAAGGGAGGCTTCCCAACTTTTCCAACGATAACTTAAGGG
>CALCUQ010000082.1 GCA_937906795.1 uncultured Bacteroidales bacterium
GAAAGAGATGAATCCATTGGTAAAGAAAGCGGAGAAAGGTACACTTACACCACAGGAGAACAACCGCCTGATGGAAATCAACAATGAAATTATGCAGATTCAGAGTGAATTGATGCAGTCTGTGAATATGGGCAATATTATGGAAACTACCCAGAAGGCTACAGCATTTGCAAACAAATACACAATGCAGCAGCAACAGTTGATGCAGAAAGTAAAACAATATCAGGAGCGGGCTGCAGCTCTTTCTGGAAATGATGCTGGTCTGATAAAAAGTTGTCAGGAGATAGCAGAAGATTTTGAAGCCCAGTTGCAGGGGATATACAATCAGATTTACCAGACTGATGATGTAAATACAATACATCAGTTGTATGACCAGGCAGAGGATATAGTAAAGAACTACAGAGAAAAGGCTGCAAAGAAATATCTTGCAGGGTTGAAAGTAAGATTGGAAACAGCCAAAAAAATGTACCCGGAGGCAGAGCAGCTTTATTCAGAAATGGCACTTGCAGGACTAACCCCGGCTTGTGCAACCCGCAGGGCACCTCTTAACCTTGTAAAGAACTGTATAGATATACTGAATGATGCATACGAGGATTTCCCTCAGCCGGATGTAATGCCGTTTAAGATTGAGCCGATAAATATTGCTTGTCTCAAACCGGGAGACGGACTCAGATATGCAGAGAGCGGATTCAGATCTGCATTCTCTTACGGAAGTGGAGCATCAGTAGAAGAAGTTTTCTTTAAAGAAACAGAACTTTCTGTTTACAATGAGCAGGATAAACAATTCTACAAGATTATAAATGGCCAAAGGGTTGCAGACGATCCTCAAAAACCTCAGGACTTCAACAAACGCAAGGCCGGAAAAGCTCAAGCAACTCAGGAGAGTTTCTACGGAGATATTCCTCTCCGCCAGAACAGCCGTAAGGCGGTATTTGACAAAGGCGGTTGTCTTATCCTGCACGATGGCACAATGGTTTATCCACTTGCAGCAGTGAGGTATCCCGACAGAATAGAGTTCATTACCAGAAATGTTTACTCAGAGACAGAAAACTAAGAAGCAATGTTTGTCAAATGCACCTACAAACTATAATATATATATCAGTATTGTTATTGGCAACTCCGCTCTGCGCTATAGCCGCTC
>CALCUQ010000083.1 GCA_937906795.1 uncultured Bacteroidales bacterium
TTGCCCCTGTGGTTATTGCAGTAATTATGATAAGGACATTCATTTAAAGATAATAGTCTTATGGCTAAAAGAGACAGTTTTGCAAGCGGATTGGGCGTGCTGGCGGCAATGGCCGGATCTGCTGTAGGTTTGGGAAACTTGTGGAGGTTCCCGTATCTGGTAGGTACCAACGGAGGCGCAGCCTTCATTATAATATATCTGGCATTTGTATTCCTTCTGGCATTGCCTATAATGTATTCTGAGTTCATAATTGGGCGCAGGAGCCAGGCCAATGTTTTTTCTGCCTATAAAGTTCTGGCACCCGGTACAAAATGGTGCGCAGTGGGATTCATTTACGTATTGGCATCTTTGTTCATCATATCTTTCTATTGTGTAGTGGGAGGATGGACAATAAACTATTTCTGGAAGGCAATAACATTCCAGTTCAATGTGGCCGATCCCTCTGTTCTTGGCGGTATGTTCAACAGCACTGTAACTTCAAGTGTGGAACCGCTTGTATATATGCTCATATTCCTTGGAGCAACAGCCCTTATTGTTATGGCCGGTATAAAGGATGGCATTGAGAGATACACAAAGGTTATGATGCCTGTGCTGTTCATTATAGTTGTGGTGGTTGCAATCCGTTCAATGACTCTGCCCGGTGCAGGTGCAGGATTGGAGTTCCTCTTCAAGCCGGATTTCTCAAAAGTTACCGGAAACACATTGTTGAATGCCCTTGGTCAGGCCTTCTTCTCATTGAGCATAGGTTGCGGTACAATAATGACATACGGTTCGTATGTGAACAAAAAGGAGAACATAGCGGGGCTTTCAGCAGAGACGGCAATAACAGATACAACTTTTGCCATTATTGCAGGCCTTGCAATAATGCCCGCAGTGTTTGCTTTCGGCATTTCTCCTGCAGAGGGTCCCGGACTGGTATTTGTAACACTTCCATACATATTTGCCCAGCTCCCTTTTGGAGCATTTCTGGCAATTTTGTTCTTCTTCATGCTGTTCATCAGGGACATGCCGAAACGCAGCAGGATCATCTTGCCCCGGAAGGTCTTCATGATCTGGCCCATGGTGTCGTTCAGGCAGAAATAGCCTTCCTTTTCAGTGATATCGAACCAGTTGAGAATGGCGCCCTGCTCCTTCAGACGGTAGTCCTCGTTGAAAACTTCCACCTTGC
>CALCUQ010000084.1 GCA_937906795.1 uncultured Bacteroidales bacterium
TCCTCTACCAACCAGTCAATAATAACGTGGCCAAAATCATCACCACCTAGGTGAGTATCACCATTTGTAGATTTAACCTCAAATACACCATCACCTAACTCAAGGATAGAGATATCAAAAGTACCACCACCAAGGTCAAATACTGCAACTTTAGAATCCTCATTTTTCTTATCCAAACCGTAAGCCAAAGCAGCAGCTGTAGGCTCGTTAATGATACGTCTTACTTTAAGACCTGCAATCTCACCAGCCTCTTTAGTAGCTTGTCTTTGAGAGTCATTGAAGTATGCAGGAACTGTAATAACAGCCTCGCTAACCTCTTGTCCCAAATAATCCTCTGCAGTTTTCTTCATTTTTTGAAGAACCATTGCAGAAATCTCTTGTGGAGAATATAGTCTGCCACTAATATCAATTCTTGGAGTGTTATTGTCACCTTTAACCACTTTGTAAGGAACTCTTGCAAGCTCACCCTCAACTTGGTTAAAGTTCTCACCCATAAATCTCTTAATTGAGAAAATTGTATTTATAGGGTTTGTAATAGCTTGTCTTTTAGCAGGATCACCAACTTTTCTCTCACCACCATCTGTAAAAGCAACAATAGATGGAGTAGTTCTTTTTCCCTCACTGTTAATAATAACTGCAGGGGCATTACCTTCCATTACAGCAACGCAGCTGTTTGTTGTACCAAGGTCAATTCCAATAATTTTTCCCATAATTTTATCTCCTTTATATTTTATTTGTTTTTTCTAATCAACAGCTCAAATGAGCTTTTTTTCCCTTCCCCGACAAATTATCGGGAAGACAATTCAAATAGAGCTAAGATTGTGCCAAAAAGAAAATATGACATTGTGGCAGAAATTTTGTCATATCAATTTTATTTAGTTGTTTTGTACCCAATTTGAATGAAAATAATAAAACACAATATTCAGAAATGTCGGTAGAAGGAAAAGCAAAGCCCACAACAATATCCAAGTTGTTGGCAATGAAAAGAAATGGTGAAAAGATTGCTATGCTTACAGCATATGATTACACATTTGCATCAATAGCTGAACTTGCCCAAATGGATATGATACTTGTTGGCGATTCAGCAGCAAATGTAATGGCAGGATACGAGACAACTTTGCCAATTACAGTTGACAATATGATCTATCACGCGCAGTGTGTAACCAGAGCAGCTAAAACCCCATTTGTTGTTGTTGATATGCCATTTGGTTCATATCAGGGAAATAGGGATGTTGCAGTGGCAAATGCAATAAGAATAATGAAAGAGACAGGTGCCAGTGCCATAAAGATGGAAGGCGGTGCAGAATTGGCAGATACAATTAAAAAAATTGTAGAGTGCGGTATCCCTGTGGTTGGACATTTGGGACTTGCACCACAATCAATAAACAAATATGGTTCTTATGCTGTAAGAGCAAAAGAGGATGCAGAGGCAGAAAAACTTCTTAGTGATGCACGCGCTTTGCAAGAAGCCGGCTGTTTTGCCATAACACTTGAAAAAATTCCTGCAGAACTTGCAACTAAGGTTACCAAAGAACTTGATGTAATCACCATAGGTATAGGAGCAGGTAATGGTTGTGACGGTCAAGTGCTTGTAATGCATGATATGTTAGGGCTTAACGATGGTTTTGCTCCTAAATTCCTAAGAAGATTTGCACAATTGCACGAGCAAGTGTTAAACGCATTTGTACAATACAAAGAAGCAGTTAAAAAAGTAGATTTCCCTAACCAGAACGAGTGTTACTAAATGCAACAGCAGGCACAAAATACAAATAATGTCTACAGAACTCTGCCTAAGGCAGAGTTTGTTGATATTGCAGAGCGTATACTTTATGAGGATAACCATGTTCTTATATTCAATAAACGCTCTGGCGAAATTGTGCAGGCAGATAAAACTTTAGATGAGTGCTTGAGTGAGAAACTCAAAGCCTTTATAGCCCAGAGAGACAATAAGCCGGGAGCTGTCTTTATGGGGGTAACACACAGATTGGACAGACCGGTTAGTGGTATTGTGGTATTTGCAAAAACTTCAAAGGCTCTTTCCAGACTCAATGAAGCATTTAGGGTAGGAGATATGCATAAGACATATTGGGCTGTTGTTTGCAACAAACCCCAGGAGAATGAAAAATTACTTGTG
>CALCUQ010000085.1 GCA_937906795.1 uncultured Bacteroidales bacterium
CTAAAATCAAATAAGATTGGGCTAAATATGGAATGCATCTCTATTTCACCATATTTTGCCATATCTATATTAAAATCTTTTGTGAGGAATCTGCCTGCTTTCTCAAAATCCTCTATTACTTTTTTATAGGTAGTATCTTTGCCTTCTTTTTTGTATAGCTCAATTTTAGAAGTGTCCACAAGAAGTTTTGTATAGATTGTATCACTCTTTTTATTGAACAGAATACTCAAATCTCTATTTCTTGTCCTTTCCAGCTCTTTATCTTTAACCTCTTTGGTTATTTCTGTGTAACTGACCTTTGTATTAAAGGAGCCTACGAGTTTGTTCCCTGCATATTTTGTTGTATGGTCTATTTTAGATTCAACTGGAAGAAATTCTTCTGAGGTGAATGCGGAACCCATTGTAACACTGTTGTTTACAGAAAATAGCAATGACTTGTATACAATAAAATAATTCCTTACACTCCAGTTGTCTGAACTTACGGTCATATGTCCGTCAGATAACTTTTCACTCTTGAATTTTGGAGTAAAACTTATTGTGTAGTATGTAACTGAGCCTTTTTTTTCTTCCCCGACAATCCTGAACTCATAATATTTTTCTCCTTTGGAGGAAATAGGGGACAAGACAATTCCGTATATATAAGAATCATATATTGTTGAATGCAATAGTGGGATAATTCTTTCCTTTATATAACCTAATGACTTTAAATTGTTGGATTCGTAGTAATTGAGGTTTATAGTGCAGATATTTGGATCTGCGTAAGTTGTACTTCCATTCCCTTTTATGATTATCTGTTTTTCCCCTTTTTTTATTTTACTATGGTAAGGATGTACTTTAAGCAGTATATTTCTTTTGACAATATCTATTTTTCCGTTAAAGTTTATGTTGTTTTTATAATTTATATTGAAATTTTCATTCTTATGGGCACAAACTCTTATGCTATCCAATATTGATGGTAGCAATGAGTCTGATTTATTTGTGCTTATGTTTTGGGACAATACAGGTACATATACCCATATAAACAAAACACATAATATAAACTTTAGATTCTTCATAAATTTATTCTTCTCAAATTTACAATAAAATTTGCAGAATAAAAAAATATACTTATCTTTGCATCCGCAATGGAGAAATCCAAGTGTGGATTGGTCCGGTAGCTCAGTTGGATAGAGCAACAGATTTCTAATCTGTGGGTCGCGGGTTCGAATCCCTCCCGGATCACAAAAAAGACATCGTAAATCGGTGTCTTTTTTTATTATATAAAATCAGCCTCTGAGTACTCTCTATTGCTATATTACTGATTTTTAGGTTTTAATATTATACTATTATTTGTTTCTTCTATTCTGTTTTCTTATATTTGTAATATGGGCAGTAGAAATTTTATACAATTTCTCATATTATTTTGTTTTGTTTTACCCTTTGTTTCTTGCACCTACAACAACAGTTCCAACAAACACAATAATTACGACAATTTAAAATTATTACTTAAGGATGGTGATTTATTGTTTCGCAGAGGAACAGGTGTTGCAGGGCATTTTGTAACTGCAATGGACAATGAGGGTAAATTCTCTCACGTGGGTATTGTTGTAAATAAGGACAGTGGTTGGTTTGTAATACATGCAGTACCTAATGAGAGAGAGTTTGATGGAGATTTTGACAGGGTCAAATGTGAGTATATTGATAGTTTTTTAGATAGATACCCAAATTGTGATATTGGATTATACAGACCAGAAGTTGAGCAGGAAAAAATTGCAACTGCAGTTAGAAACGCCATAAGGTTGAGTATAAAACAAGTCCCTTTTGATCACGATTATAATCTGGAGGACACAACCAAGCTCTATTGTACAGAAATGGTTGAATATGTATACTCTCTTGCGGGTGTTTCCATTAGTGAGGGGAGATGTACAGAAATTACATTTCCAATGATGCAGGGATTTTATATTATGCCTTCTGATTTTACAAAAAACAACATTTTAACACATATTTACTAACTTAAAATTTACAGCTATGAAAAAGATTCTATTTATGTTCATGTTGGTTACTGCTCTTTTCGCAGTATCATGTGGTGGTCCGTCAACTCCAACTCAGGCTGCTAATGAGCTTTATGATTTAATCATTGATGGTAAGTATGAAGCAGCATCTGAGTACTTCAATTATGATAAGGTTAAACCAGAGGAACTTGATGAGTCAAAAGCTATGATTGTTTCTATGCTAAAAGAAAAGGTTGCCCCTATGATTGAGAAAAAAGGCGGTATAAAATCATATGAGATTTTAGAAGAAACAATATCTGAAGATGGAAAAAGTGCCAATGTTAAAACCAAGATGGTTTATGGTGATGGGTCAGAAGATACAGACAAACTTGAATTTGTCCTTACTGAGGATGGTCAGTGGAAAGCTTCATTAGGTAAATAGATATATTCAACAAAAGTACAGATGCCGGGTCAAAAATAAATTGATCCGGCATCATCTTTTTTTTGCAACATTACCTCTTTTTTACACTTCAATCAAATCATATTCTCTTGTGCCAATTCCAATCTCTTGTGCATATCTTAGCCCCGCTTGCCAGTCTGTGTCGGGATGAATATGATAAAATTTATCTTCTCCTTTGTGCACATGGTTATGGTATTTGTTTATTGCAGGAGCAGCATTAACCATATCTGCACAAGCCTGATCCAATGCTACAGGATCGTATGATGCCATCATACCAAGATCTGGTACTATTGCTGCATCATTGTGTCCCCAACAGTCACATTCTGGAGATACATTCATTATAAGGCTTATATGGAAATGTGGTCTGTCTTTTAAGATAGCTTTGGAGTATTCAGCTATTTTATAGTTCAGTACCTCAGATGTATCCCATTCTGCCAAAACTGCTGCTGAGTATTGGCACAACGCTACGCATTGGCCACATCCTACACATTTGTTGTAATCTATTACAGCTTTTTTGTCTGCACCAACAGTTATTGCATTATGGTTACAGTTCTTTTCGCAGATTTTACATCCAATGCAATTTTTTGTTTCTACTTTAGGTTGCGACGATGAGTGCAATTCCAATTTTCCGGCAATACTTGCACTTCCCATTCCGATATTTTTTAAAGCACCTCCAAATCCGGCCTGCTCATGTCCTTTAAAGTGGTTCATTGAGATAAATATATCACAATCTGCAATGGCCTGACCAATTTTAGGAGCTGGACAATATTTGGCACCCTCAAGTTCAATTGCCTGGTAATTTGTTCCTTTTACACCATCAGCTATTATTACGTTACAATCAACCTGCAAAGGATTGAAACCGTTTCTGCATGCACTCTTAAGGTGATCTACAGCGTTATCACGCAAACCTTTGTATAATGTGTTGCTATCTGTAAGATAAACTTTTGCACCCAATGAATGTAAAACATCTACAACAGCGGCAGCATATCCTGGCCTTATATATGCCATATTTCCAGGCTCTCCAAAATGTATTTTTATAGCTGTGTATTTATCTTTGAAATCAATTTTCTCTATTCCAGCAGCCTTAATAAGGTTTTTAAGTTTTTTAGGTAAGTTTAACCCTGGTTTTGTGCTAAGGTTTGTGTAATAAACTTTTGCCTTTTCCATATATTGTTTATTAGTTTAGTTTACTCTTACTATTCTTATTCCATTGCAAGATTTTGAACTGTTGGCATACTCTACCAAAGTCTTTTTCTCAATTACCACTTTTTTGTCACCATAAGAGGCATGTATAAAATGTACTTTTCCGTCTACATGATAAATATACCCTACATGAGCAATGTCAAGTCCCTCTTTAGATGTGTTAAGTCCTAGAATATCACCATCTTTAAGTTTGTCAAGAATATTAGGTATATCCTCTTTCTTAATTAGATAGTAGTCATATTTGTTCAACTCAACTTCTGCTTTTCTAATGGTTTCAATCTCTTTAGGAGAGTCTTTAAGTTGTTTGTATGAATCGGAGTGAGTAGTCATATATGAAAATTTTTGTCCC
>CALCUQ010000086.1 GCA_937906795.1 uncultured Bacteroidales bacterium
AATTGTTTTCAACAATATGGGGAACTTTAAAATACATAAACTATTTTTCCATAAACTTATAATTCTCATATTCATTTTGCACCAAAATATTTCCTTGCACCACATTGCGCTCCATAAAGATCCCAGTAGAAATGATGTTTGGGGAAATTCCATCCGGCGTACATTATGTCTGCATATAGGGTATAGTTGTCCCAAATCTTCGCTTCAACTCCAATGTTTGGAACAAGTATTGCGTCATACAGGAAGTTGGTCTTCAGTGCTATATATGACCGGTTCCTTACAGCATCCGGCACGTCGCTGCCGGATGGCTCCACCTGGGCGTAACCAGGGAGAGCCAGCAACAGCATCAAACACAAAACACTACTGATAAACCTATTTTCCATTACAATTCCTGTTTTGCACTGATATTTATTCTAACTGATATTTATACTAATAATACATCTCCTCTTCCTCCTTGTAGAGGATCTCATGTAGCTGGTATCTCTTTATTATCTCAGAGATCTCAGGATCCAGATTACCCCTGTGTATATATGATGAGTTCTGCCTGCACGCCTCCATATAGTAGTTTACTGCATCCTGTATCTTACCTTCCCTTGCGCTTATTATTGAGAGAAGGTAGTTTACCTGCGCCGTTTTCTGAAGCTTCTCCAGTATTTGCAGAGCAGATATGTTCCTTCCCATTGATGTGTATACCACTGCCGTGTTGTAATCTTGGTACGGTCCAAGAAGCACTATTGCCCTCTCGTAGTCCATATCCCTGAGTGCCTGTACACCAGATGCGTATACTGAGTCCACAATGGAGGTGTGTATGGTATCCTTTACCATTCCCTTTCTGTGCATGAAGAACTTGAACTTAACGTTTCTCAATAGTGGGTAGAGCTCTTTCTTCACATAGGTGTATGAAGGGACACTCCTCATCTGTACCTCTCTGGAGTCCTTGTTGGCTATGCTGAACATCTGAGCAAACTTGTCCTTGTGCTCCTGGGAAATGACGGTATCTGCCATAATCAACTCCTGCAGCCTGTCCCAGTCCTCACCAACAGGGCGTGGGGTGAAGACAATCTCTACCGGCTTTACGGTATCCTTCTCTTCCACGAATGTGGAGTCGAGATTTATGGTAAAGATATCCTCCTCGTTTTCTTTCAGGGCCCTCTCCAGAGAGTCCCTGTAAAATTTCACATAACGCCTGAAGTAGTCTGTCATTGATATGCTTCGGCGATTGGAGAGATTGTAGTTGTTTGTAACTGTTCCCTCCGGTGATGCTGCGGCTGACACTATTATTGAATCAAGGTCAAACTCCTTGTTGTCCACGAGTGATACCAGGTGCTTCTTTACCTTGCCCACCTCTTCTGCATTGGTTCCCAGTTTCAGGTCCAGATCACTTTTTCCCACTTTAAAGTCTATCTTGTATTCCTTGTTGTCTGTAGCTCTGCGCTCAATCACCTGGGTTACATATCTAACGGTTTCATTGTCAACAAATGCAGAAATTGAACTTATGTAGAAGTCCAGCGGACCTATGAGCGGAGTCTTGTATACCTGTTTGTTGCTCTCGTATACCTCTGCAACCATTGATATCTGGGCTTTTCTCAACTTTGGCCTTGTTGTTATTGTCTGTACGTATGTGTATACCACATCGCCTGTATTCTTTGTTACTATGGTATCAAGCCTTACACCTTCCTCCAGTATTGGAACTTTTACGTATCTGGCAAACTTGCGTGAACGCTTGTCCTTCCTGTTATCATTGCGCTTTTTCCACAGTTTGCTGGTGTAGTGCTCCATAGCCTGCTGCTCTGATATTCCAAAGTACGAGTTGAATTCCGCATCGTCCACTATTGTGGTGTCCTGCTTGTACGCATAGATGTCGGGAAAATTCCTCTCTATAAAGATTTCAAGCTGCTTTTTGTCTATAAATTCAGTGGTGTCCGTTATTATGCGGCTGAGGAATTTTTCATACTGCTGGTAACCCTTCAGCTGTGCTTTTCTGTATTCGTTGCCTGTTATGAATACCAGATCCATATCCTCCTTGTCTCCCATAATTTCAATTTCGGGATAAAAGCGCACTTGCCATTTGCCGTCCTGGGGGGCTTTTGGTCCAGTTACGCTGAATGAGAGGTCCACTTTTCCGTTCCTCTCAGCCACATTCTTGAATGTGGACTCTACAATTACAGCATCAAGCACATCCTCCGCATAGATCTCACCATCCTGTGTCCTGTATGCTATAATCTCCTTCTCTTCATCGTTGGCTGACTTTATCTTTACAGTATCCTGTGCTGGTACACGGTCTGAAATGCCTGATGTGTCAACTGAGTCAGCAGCCTCATATACTGTTGGTGACATTTTAGCCGAAATATTCCCTATGTGCAGCTGCTTTACCTTTGAAGAGGTACCGCAAGAGACCGCAGCAGCCACCAAAAGCACAGGTGTAAGGCATAGCATCAATTTGTAAAACTTTGACATACTGCTATCTGTTATTTGTATCGGCAAAAAAGTTCCTGATTAAAAAGCTATGTGAGTACCAGCTGCCATCTATAATGACAGCTGGACTCACAATCAGCATTGACTTGAAAAATTTGGACTACTCATTGAAAGAACGCAACCACCAGTCTGTATTCTCCTGGTAATCATCAATATCTTCAATTACATAGTAAGTAGTACCCTTGTTGTATGACAATATATCCTCTACCTTGTTTGTCAGTTTTACAAGAGCCTGATATACATTGAGCATGTTGTACTCAGTAAAGATATTCACACACTCTTCCTTATTCAGCAGATTCTTGAGTTTGCCCCAAGGACCATCATTAAGTGATGCAAGAATGTCTGCATTCTTCTGGTTGAATTCTGCCTGGATCTTGTTGTCTGCATCAACTCTTGCATTGAGGATTGCATTGATTCTTGCAGTTTCTATTGCAGCCTTCTTGAGGTCTGTATTGCCAGTGTCAATTGAATCTTTTGCTTCCTGCTCAATCTTTTCAACAACCTCTTTGAGTGCTGATTTTACTTTGCCCAAAATCTCCTCGTCGGCAAACAAAGAGTTAAGGAACTTGCCTTCTATACTGGTTGGGTCTGCTGCTGCCTTCTCCAGAAGTTCAACAACGCTAATGCCCATAAGCTTTTCAAGGGTTGTTCTGATACCGGCTGTTATAGTTGATTTGTTGGCTGCCAAAAGTTCGGCAAACTTAGC
>CALCUQ010000087.1 GCA_937906795.1 uncultured Bacteroidales bacterium
TAAAAAGATGATAGAAAAGGGATTAGTAAAATAACTGTAGGGGCGTTATTTTGCCCCTTTTTTTGTCAACATAAAATTTGCAAATATATGTTAATTATTTAGTACTATGCATTACATAGTACCTATAAAAATAAAAAAGAGTTGAAATTTTTATTTCCAACTCTTTTAGTATACTCTTATGTTTATTGCTACACTACTGTAAATCAAACTTGTATATAAATTTATTTTAATGGTTTCAAAGTTTGAGAATGTAACAATTAAGTTACCTGCAATTATTAGTTTGCTGGTGTTTCAGCTGGAGTCTCAGCTGGAGCCTCTGTTGCAGGAGCTGCTGCATCAACTGGGAATTGAGGTTGAGCTACAGGAGCTGTATTCTCAATTCTATCTTTAATGCTTGATTTGTTAGAATCTGATTTAGAAGACACAAATGCAGTTGCAGCAATACAAAGCACAATAATGACAATTGCTAGTGTCCAAGTTGCTTTCTCAAGAAAATCAGCAGTTTGTCTAACGCCAAATGTTTGATTACCAGATGCAAAGTTTGCAGCCAAACCACCACCTTTAGAGTTTTGAACTAGAACTACCAATGTAAGAATAACACTTGCAATAACAATTAGGATAGCAATAACTGTGTACATATCTTATTAATTTTTTAACTTTATTTCGTTTATAAGGGTTGCAAAGTAACTACTTTTTTCTGGATATAACAAAATTAGTTTAGCATAAACCTCTATTGCTTTGTCATAATACCCCTGGTCTGTATAAATTTTTGCAAGAGTTTCTGTAAAAAATTCAACAGCCTCATAATCTATATCTTTCTTTGTAGTGAGACTTATATCATCTTCACTGTCGCTATAAGAAGGCAATCCAATTTTAAAGTCATCAACTTTATCTTCCCCCTGCAATTCTTTAAAATCGTCGGGAGTAAAATAATCACCCCCCACAACAACATACTTTGGAGATTGCTTCTGGACTTCTGTTTTGGATTCCTCCTTGGGCTCCTTTGCAATTTTTCTTGCATTTGCCAACACCACTGCCCTTTTGGGGAAATAAATCAGATGTTCCCTATACTGGCTCTCCAAACATTCAGGCTCATTTGCCACCATCCTGTACAGCAACAGTTCTCTGGCATAAGAGTACCAGGGAAACTGCTGCACAACACTTTCCAATGCCTCTATGCTCAAATTTTCAATACTGCCTATGTTTGGTTGACTTGTCATATTACCAGTTTGCTACTGTTGCATTAAAAATATCTTCAACTAAAATTTCCACAATATCATCTACAAGCTGTGCTTCCACTGCATCCAATGCGGTTGTAGCGTCAAAATCCTGGTATGCGGCAAAAGATTTTTCAAAACTCTCCTCTGGATATTTCTTGTTCTCAAAATTGATCTTTACAGTTATGGTCAGTCTGTTCTGTGCCGCAACCTCTTGAGAGGTAACGGCTGTTGCAGTAACATCATAACTTGTAATTGTAGTCTCTACCTGCAAATCTCCTCCATCATCCAGCATTTCAAGTTTAGTAAGTTTTCTATACTTGTCCTGCAGCGAAATGGTTAAAGTGTTTGCCAACGATGGATTAATTTTCATTGCTCTGTTTTCAGCAGGATATACGGTTATACTCTGCACATCCGGAGCAATGGATGTTGCATTGAATTTATAAATTCCACATCCGCACAACAAAACAGCACACAATGCTATTATAAAGTATCTTATACTTTTCATTATTTTATATTAAGTTCCTTTATTCTTCTATACAATGTTCTTTCAGAAATGCCTAACTCCTCCGCAGCAGGTTTTCTTTTTCCGTTATGCTTAAGAAGACATTTTTTTATCAATTCTGCATTAAGGTCTGATATTGACAACAGATCTTCTTGCTGCTGAGGTTTTTCCTCTTCCATTCCAATTTCAACAATGTCAACATTATCAGCCTCCTGAGACAATCTTGACACCTGATGAGACGGAGTATGAGGTTGGGGTAAAGATGTAACAACTTCTGCCTGCGGCTTATCCAGACTTATCCTTCCAACCTGCGTCTTAAGGTTCTCCACCTCATTTTTAAGCTGGAATATCATTTTATACAGTATATTCCTTTCATTAATCCATTCCTGTGATTGGTGCCCACCTGACTGCGAAGATGCAACCGGAAGATTATCTGCATTTTCTACCGGAAGATACTTTTGCAGAATCTGTGGTTGTATTAATCTTTCACTCTCAAGAATAGAAACCTGCTCAACTACATTTTTCAATTGTCTCACATTTCCAGGCCATCTGTATTGCACAAGGATATTTACTGCTTCTGGAGTAAGCTTTATAGTTGGCATCTTGTATTTGTCTGCAAAGTCTGCTGCAAATTTTCTGAACAGGATATGAATGTCCATTGGTCTTTCTCTCAATGCAGGGAGAACAATTGGAACAGTATTCAATCTGTAATAAAGGTCTTCCCTGAATTTTCCAGCCCTGATTGCATACGCAAGGTTCACATTTGTGGCAGCCACAACCCTCACGTTGGTTTTCTGTACTTTTGAAGATCCCACCTTCATAAATTCCCCTGTCTGCAACACTCTAAGCAACCGCACCTGGGTGGTAAGAGGCAATTCTGCCACCTCATCCAAAAATATAGTTCCCTTGTCTGCTGTTTCAAAATAGCCTTTTCTTGTATCATTAGCTCCTGTAAAAGCCCCTTTTTCGTGACCAAACAGTTCTGAATCTATAGTTCCCTCTGGAATTGCGCCACAGTTTACGGCTATATACGTGCCATGTTTTCTTGAACTGTACGCATGGATAATCTGTGGAATCACCTCTTTACCCACACCGCTTTCACCTGTAACCAAAACAGAAAGGTCTGTATTGGCAACCTGAACAGCAATCTCCAATGCTCTATCCAATACAGCATCGCTACCTATAATATCAAATCTTTGTTTTAAACTCTGTAATTCCATAATTCGCAAATATAAAATTTTCTACCCCTTTAATCAAATTTAACTATACCCTTTAACACATTGACCTCTACAATCCATATATATATTTTGGCATATCCATTATACATTTAACAAAAAATTAAACTTAATATTTTAATAAAATTAAAAACAGAATAACTATATTTGTGTTTACTGATATAGAAACTAATTAAAACTAATTCATAAGATATGAAGAAAAGCATCATTAATTTTATAGGCATTCTAGCATTATGCCTTGCTGTTTTTGCTTGTAACAATCCATCCAAGATGGCAAATGAGGCAAGCAAGATAAAAATTGATTGCAACGCTCTTGAGGCTGTAGCTGACAAAATCAATGTAGATTATTCTATTTCATTCCCAGAAAAATTCTTTTCTCCAACAGCTGTAGTTGAGGTTGTTCCTGTATTGAAATTCAACGGCAAAGAGGTTGCCGGCCCTGTATTTACAATGCAAGGAGAGAAAGTACTTGACAATAACCAGGTGATTGCATATGAGAATCCTTCTACAGTAAAAAGAAGTGTTTCTTTTGATTATGAGCCAGGTATGGAAAATGCAACTTTAGAGTTCAGATCTGCAATCTACAATAAAGACAAATCAAAAGTTATTGCAACTCCTGCACCAGTTAAGGTTGCTCAAGGTGTAAACTGCACTTATATGCTTGTAAGCACAGAGGGTGTTCCTTCTTTTGAGGATGACGCTTACCAGAAAGTTATTAAAGAGAGCAAAGAGTCTCAAATTCTTTACATTGTAAACCAATCCAACGTAAGAAACAGTGAGTTGAAATCCAAATCAATTAAAGAGTTCCAACAATATTTGAAAGAGATTGAGCAAGATGAGAGAAGAACTTTAGTATCAAATGATATTATTGCTTATGCATCTCCAGAGGGTGCTGAGGATCTTAACACCAAACTTTCAAACAATAGAGCAAAAAGTGCTGAGACTGCATTTGTAAAAACTATTACAAAGAAATATGATGTTAAAGATGTTCCTCTAAATGTTTCTCAAATTTCTGAGGACTGGGAAGGTTTCCAAGAGTTGGTATCTGCTTCTGACATTGAGGATAAAGAGCTTATCCTAAGAGTTCTTTCAATGTATTCAGATCCTGCTGTTAGAGAGAGAGAAATCAGAAATATGTCTTCTGTATTCAAAACATTGGCTGACAAAGTTCTTCCTGCACTTAGAAGAGCAAGATTCGTTGCAAATGTTGAGTATAAGAACTGGACAGATGAGGAGTTGGTTCAAATTATCACCGAGAACATAGACAAATTGGACGAGGAGGCTTTGTTATATGGTGCTTCTTTGTTTGACAAAGCAGATGCAAAAGAAAAAGTATACAAACAAGCTGCCAAGAAATTCAACAGCAGCAGAGCATACAACAACCTTGCTGCTCTAAGCCTTAAAGCAAACAAACCATCTGAGGCTAAAGCATATCTTGATAAAATGACTGATAAAAACTACAGTTATTACAACAATATGGCAGTTGCTGCTATGCAAGAGAAGAACTATACCAAAGCTGCTGAATATCTTCAAAAAGCAGGTAATGGTAAAGAGGCTAACCAAAATTTAGGTGCCCTATACATTTTGGATGGCAACTACCAAAAAGCATATCAGGCTCTTGCACCTTACAATACTTTCAATTCTGCTCTAGCCGGTATTTTAGTTAAAGATTACAGCAAAGTAGGTGAGCTTAAATGTAAATGCCCAAGATCCAACTACTTGAGAGCAATTGCAGCTGCAAGACAAGGTAAAGCTTCTGATGCTAAATCTTACCTAAAAGAGGCAAGTAAAGATGCTAAATTGGCAGAGCGTGCAAAAACTGACGTTGAGTTCGCAAAACTGTAAGCATCCTAAAAACAGATAAAAATGGCTGGCCATTGGTCAGTCATTTTTTTTACTATCCTTAAAGTTACTATCTTTGGAAATCATGAGCAAACTGGTACTATTTACAAATACTTTTCCATACGGCAAGGGTGAAACATTCTTGCAGGAGGAACTGCAATATACTTCTAAAGAATTTACGCAGATTGTAATCTTTCCTTTATACAAGCCAAAACAGGACAATGAGGTTAAAGAGTTGCCATCGCCAAACATTACAGTTATGCAACCTCTGCTGCCTTTTGACCATAAAGACAAAAAGGCTCTCATAAAAAATGGATTCTTCTGTTTTGCCCCAATAATGTTTGCAGTAAAGGAATTTTTTTCAAAAAAAGTCTTTCTAAGCAGTAAGAAAATGTGGATTTTCTCCAATTACCTTTTTATGCTCCGCTCTATTATCAGCAATAAAAAGGTAATGAAAAATGTTGTCGGGGAACTTGAAAATGCTTCTGTTGCCTATTTTTATTGGGGCGACAAATCTGCTCTTGCAATTCCTTTTTTAAAGAAAAGACTAAAGGATTCTGCTGCTGTTGAATTTATTGTAAGATTCCACGGTTCTGATTTGTATGAATATGCCAAAGGGTATCTTCCTTTTAGGGAAATGCTTTACAAAAGTGTTGACAAAGCTATTACCATATCAGAAGATGGGAAAGAGTATATTGAGAAAAATTACAAGAAACAGCCAAAAACAATTGTAACTCACAGATTGGGCAGTTTTTACCATAATGATGCATGCCCTAATCTGGCTGCCCCCCTTCCAAATAATGTTTCGGCTGCAGATGCACCTGGGGCATTTAATATAATAAGCTGTTCAAATGTAATAGAACTAAAAAGAGTGCATTTGATTGCACAGGCAATGCTTATGATTGAAAGGGATAACTCCATATGCTCACTGGTAAAGCAATACGGTATAAACCACATTTGTTGGACACATATTGGAGACGGTGCACTTTTGGAGCCTATAAAAGATTATATTACAACCTATTCCGTTAAAGAAGATGAGGATATTGATGCAACTCCTATGGTGTATAATTTTATGGGTGCAATGCCTCACAGCAAAGTAATGGAATATTACCAGACTCATTACACAGATTTGTTTGTACAGGTGAGCAGGAGTGAAGGGGTTCCGGTTTCAATAATGGAGGCACTATCTTTTGGAACTCCTGTGCTGGCTACAGATGTTGGCGGAGTTTGCGAACTGATTCCAAAAGGGTGCAGCCACGGCACATTACTGCCTAAAGAGATTACTGCAGAAGATGTTTATAAGGCCATTAAAGAATGGATTGTAAAGAGTTTGGAGATGCCTGGGTATGAAAGGGCACTTGCAGCCAGGAAATTCTGGGAAGAGAATTGGGACAGTTCCAGAAACTACGCAGAATTTGCCAAATTCATTAGTACATTATAAAACAGCAGGCTGTCTTTTTAATTGACAGCCTGTTTGTATTCTAATCAAGTTTAAGTACCGCCATAAATGCACTTTGTGGAACCTCAACATTTCCTACCTGACGCATACGGCGTTTACCTTTCTTCTGTTTTTCCAACAATTTTCTCTTGCGGGAGATATCTCCACCATAACATTTGGCGGTTACATCTTTTCTCACAGCTTTAACTGTTTCTCTTGCAATAATCTTTGCTCCAATAGCTGCCTGAATTGCAATATCAAACTGTTGTCTTGGGATAAGCTCTTTAAGTTTCTCGCACATTCTGCGACCAAAATCATAAGCATGGTCTCTATGGATAAGACTGCTTAGAGCATCCACTTGCTCACCATTCAAAAGAATATCAAGTTTTACCAAATCTGCCTGACGGTAATCTATAATATGATAGTCAAATGATGCATAACCTTTTGAAATTGATTTAAGCTTGTCATAAAAATCAAAAACAATCTCAGCCAATGGAATATCATAATTCAACTCCACCCTCTCGCTTGTAAGGTAATGCTGGCTTATAAGTACACCTCGTTTGTCGAGACATAACTTCATAATAGGGCCAAAGAAATCTGTCTTAGAGATAACCTGTGCTCTAATGTAAGGTTCCTCTATTCTGTCTATGAGGGTTGGAGCAGGCAGTCCCGACGGATTATGTACCTCCAGACACTCTCCCTGAGTTGTATATACCTTGTACGAAACGTTTGGTACAGTTGTAATACAATCCATATCAAACTCTCTGAACAATCTCTCCTGAATAATCTCAAGATGCAACAGACCCAAGAATCCGCAACGGAAACCAAATCCAAGAGCAAGGGAACTTTCCGGATCAAAAACAAGTGATGCATCATTAAGCTGCAACTTTTCCAAAGAAGCTCTTAAATCTTCATATTCATCTGTTTCCACCGGATATACACCGGCAAATACCATAGGCTTTACCTCCTCAAAACCAGCAATAGCCTCAGCACAAGGATTGTCAACTTTTGTAATTGTATCGCCCACCTTTACCTCAACCGCACTCTTTATTCCACTTATGATATATCCTACATCTCCTGTTTTTATCTCACCTTTAGGACACAGTTTCATCCTTAATACTCCAACCTCATCTGCCACATACTCTTTACCTGTATTAAAGAACTTAACTTTATCTCCCTTTTTAATTGAGCCTGCCTCAACTTTAAAATATGCTATAATACCTCTGAATGAATTGAATACAGAATCAAAGATAAGAGCTTGAAGTGGAGCATCCGCTTCTCCGGTTGGAGCAGGAACCCTTTCTACTATTGCATCAAGGATTTCTGGAACACCCTGGCCTGTTTTACCGCTGGCCAACAAGATATCACTCTCATCACACCCCAACAAATCTATAATCTGGTCCTTTACAACCTCAACCATAGCCGCATCCATATCTATTTTATTGATAACCGGAATAATTTCAAGATCATGGTTAAGTGCCAGATACAGATTAGAAATTGTTTGTGCCTGAATACCTTGTGTTGCATCCACAATTAAAAGTGCACCCTCACAAGAAGCAATTGCTCTTGAGACCTCATAAGAAAAGTCCACATGACCTGGAGTATCAAGCAAGTTAAGGGTATATTTCTCCTTTCCCCTTACATACTCCATTTGTATTGCGTGATTCTTAATGGTAATACCTTTCTCCTTCTCCAAATCCATAGAATCCAACACCTGATTCTCCATCTCTCTTTGCGAAAGAGTATTGGTAGCCTCTAATAATCTATCTGCCAATGTACTTTTACCGTGGTCTATGTGAGCAATAATGCAAAAATTTCTGATATTCTTCATCTAAATTGTTTAAAACAGCCTTTTTAGGCAAGTTAATATGGGTGCAAATATACTCAATTAGATTGTTTTTTAATAAATTAAAAGTTACTTTTGTAGATATGTAAATTTAAAAACCCAAACTTCTTATGTCAAACATTCAAGAACTTAAAAAAGTTGCATCTCAAGTTAGAAGAGATATCATTAGAATGGTTACAGCTGCTCAGAGCGGCCATCCAGGTGGCAGTATGAGTAGTGCAGACATTTTAACTGCTCTTTTCTTTAGTGAGATGAAACATAATCCAAGCAATTGGAGTAAAGATGGCAAAGGAAATGATATGTTTTTCCTTTCTGCAGGCCACATTTCACCAGTTTTCTACAGCGTTCACGCACGCAGCGGATATTTCCCTGTAAGTGAACTTGCTACTTTCAGATTCTTTGGAACAAGACTTCAAGGACACCCTTGTCCATGCAGTACATTGCCTGGCGTACATGAGGCAGCCGGATCTCTAGGTCAGGGCCTTTCTGTTGCCATTGGAGCAGCCCTTGGTAAAAAACTGGATAAAGACCCTAACTATGTATATGTTCTTGTTGGAGATGGAGAAAGTGAGGAGGGACAAATCTGGGAGGCAGCAATGTTTGCATCTCACAATAAAGTGAACAACCTTATTGCCATTACAGACTGGAATAACCAACAGATTGATGGTACCGTAGAACAAGTTGCAGGTCTTGCAGATCTTGAGAAAAAATGGGAATCATTTGGATGGAATACAGTTGTAGCAGACGGTCACGATTTTGAGCAAATTCTTGCAGCTTTCAAAAAAGCAAAAGAGTTATTGGCATCACAGGAGAAACCTGTTATGATTCTTATGAAAACTGTTATGGGTAAAGGTGTTGATTTTATGGAAGGAACATGTGCATGGCACGGCAAAGCACCTAAACCAGAAGAGGGACAAAAAGCTCTTGCTCAATTAGAAGAGACACTTGGTGATTATTAAAATTGAATGTACAATGGATAAGAAATATATAAATACAGGTAATAAAGACACCAGAGGCGGATTTGGTGCTGGTTTAGATGTTCTTGGGAACGAGAATCCTAACGTAGTAGCAGTATGTGCAGACTTAACCGGCTCTGTAAAAATGGATAATTTTGCTAAGGCACATCCAGACAGATTCTATCAGGCAGGTATTGCAGAGGCTAACATGATTGGTGTTGGTGCAGGCTTGGCTGTTACAGGTAAAGTTCCATTCGTTGGCTCTTTTGCTGCTTTTGTTACCGGACGTGTATACGACCAGATAAGACAAAGTGTAGCCTACTCTAATACCAACGTGAAAATTTGTGGTTCTCACTCAGGTATCACTGTTGGAGAAGATGGTGCAACTCACCAGATTCTTGAAGATTTAGGCCTTATGAGAATGCTACCTAATATGGTTGTAATTTCTCCATGCGACTATAACCAGACAAAAGCGGCAACAATAGCAGCAGGCAGATATGTTGGTCCGGTATATTTGAGATTTGGCCGTCCTGGCGTTCCAAACTTTACACCAGAAGACCAGGAATTTGAGATTGGAAAAGCCCAAATCCTTAACCAAGGAGAAGATGTTACAATCTTTGCTACCGGGCATATGGTATGGGAGGCAATTCAAGCTGCTGAGGCTTTGGAAGCAGAGGGAATAAAAGCAGAAGTAATAAATATCCATACAATTAAACCTTTGGACAAAAACGCAGTCTTAGAATCAGTAGCCAAGACAAAAGCCGTTGTTGTAGCAGAGGAGCATTTTATTGCAGGTGGCTTATGTGAGCTTATTGCTGGCACTTTGGCAGCAAACAAGCCTGCACCTGTTGAATATGTTGCAGTAAATGACACTTTTGGACAAAGCGGCAAACCTGCAGAACTATTAAAAGCATATGGTATTGATGCTCAAAATATTGTTGCTGCAGCAAAAAGGGCTATTGCTAGAAAATAGATATAGATTTTTGCTTTGGACGACAAGAAGATAATATACTTGTATAATGAAGAAGGCAAACGAGAGTTTGCCTTCAATCTTCTTGTACAGAAGTATAGTGAGAGATTATACTGGCACATAAGAAGTCTTACTCTTGACCACGAAGATGCCAACGACATTTTACAGACAACTCTAATTAAAGTATGGAATAATCTTCCACAATTCAGACAAGAAAGCAAACTATATACATGGCTATATAAAATTGCCACAAACGAGACCCTTACATTTCTAAGGCGCAAACAACTTACCTCATATCTCTCTTTAAGCAGTTACGATTCCATCCTTGAAAACAAACTTGAAAGCGATACAACTTTTAATGGAGATAAAATGCAGTTAGCCCTACAAAAAGCTATACTCAAACTTCCACCTATACAAAGAGTAGTTTTCAATTTCAGGTATTTTCAGGAAATGCCATATGAAGAAATCTCCCAGATTCTTAATACCTCTACAGGAGCACTTAAAGCATCATACCATCATGCTTACAAAAAAATAAAAAAAGAGATGGAAGATTTGTTTTTGGATTAAACCTTTTTGACAAACAATTGTCTAACCTATAAAATAACCTCTATGAGAGCAGAAAATAAAAATACAGATATTCTACAAAACAGTACATTAAAAGAGAACCCTTTTACTGTACCGCAAGGATATTTTGCACAGTTGGAGAAGTCTGTAATGGAAAAGATAGAGACTACTGAAACTCCACAAAAAGCACCTGTATCCAATATCTTTTCCATATTGCGCCCTGCCATTGGCCTGGCCGCATGCTTTGCACTCATTTTTGGACTTGGCTATGGAGTACTGTACATTACCAATACAGATGATTATGTCAATCCACAAACAAACGTTACTGCAGACAATTTGCAGGATCAGGAAGAAGAGGATGGAGAATTTGCTCAGATAATTGCGTTTATTGGTAATATAACCCCAGAAACAATTTCTGAAACAGAGAACATAACAATTGACGAGACTCATAACCACATAAACGGAGAGCAGGTTGAGGAATATCTGATAAATTCAGGAGTATCAACAACTACCCTTGCATCACTTGAATAATAAAACTACTACAAATATGAAATTCATAACATTAATAACAATATGCATCATAATGGTTACCAATACTTTTGCCCAAGGCAACGGTAAAGGGAAACACCATCATGAGTTTGACCAGATTCTAAGCACCAAAATAGCTTTCTTTACTCAAGAGCTTAGTCTTACTCCCGACGAAGCAATGAAATTCTGGGCTGTATATAACCAGGGATGGGAAAATATAATGAAAGAAGCCCGCAATGTAAGAATATCCCTAAAAGCCATTAAAGCAGCTACAGAATGCAATCCCCAAAAAAGCGATGCAGAGATTAAGAATCTTATGAACGACTATTTTAAGGCTTGCAACAAAGAATTGGAGGCAAAAGAATTGTTGTTTGGAGAATTATGCAAAATTATAAGTGTAGAAAAAGCTGCCAGAACTTTTATTGCAGAAGAAAAGTTTAGGGTTTACCTAATAAAGACATTAAGAAAACCTGGCGGGGGAAATAATCAACAAGAAAAAAACCAAACAGGAGGTTCTTCTCAGAAATAGAGATAGAAATCCATAGTTAGTTTTTTATATTCATTCGTGTAAACACCATTGTCGAGCATTACCAGAGTCTCCTCAATGGTGTTTATTTCTTCTGTTACAATATCATATTCAAATTCCATCAAAAACCTTTTTGCTATTTTCTTTTGCGTAGTTTTTACTTTGCATATCCTCACCGGATATAGTACCGGATATCCTTTGCCAATGGAACTTTGTATAAGAAAATCTATTTTTCTCAATAGTTCCTGGGCCTGCTCCTGGGGTAAAACTACAGCAAACCTACCCCCTCTTTTTAACATACCTCCAACACATTTAAGCAAATCTGCCTGAGACAAAGTATCTGTATGTCTGGCTACAGATTTTGACTGGTTTATGTTTTTTAATGAATCAACAAAATAAGGTGGATTTGAGAAAATCAGATCATATTGTTTTTGAGTATGCACTTGGCAGAATCTCTGCACAGAGTAATTGTACAGGTTTAATTTTATATTGTTCCAAGGGGAATTTATAAAATTAAGCAATGCATCCTTGCAGGCATCTTCATCTATTTCAACAGCATCTATAACTGTACCTGTTGAGTTGTCTTTGCACCTTTGCGCTGCCATTAGTGCAATTACACCTGTACCTGTTCCAATATCCAGCATACGGGAATCATTTCCCTTGGGCACGCTCATCCATGCCCCAAGCAACACTGCATCTGTGTTTACACGCATTGCAGAGTATTCCTGTTTTATTGAAAATTCCTTGAATTTAAATTCTGATTGTCCCATCTGCTATTTCTATACACCTGTCACACCCTTTTGCCAGTTCCATCTCGTGAGTGACAATCACTATGGTCTGATTATACTTTTCCCTTAATTTAAAGAACAGTTCATGTAGCTGCTGCTTGTTTTTGCTGTCAAGGTTTCCAGAAGGTTCGTCGGCGAGTAAAACTGCGGGGGCATTTATCAAAGCCCTTGCAATTGCTACTCTTTGCTGCTCACCTCCACTGAGTTGTGCTGGTTTATGATGCAACCTCTCTCCAACCCCCAATTCATCCAAAAGTGCAGAGGCTCTTTCTATAAGCAATTTGTTGCCCCATTTTTCACCTTTAATATTTGCCGGCAACATTACGTTCTCCAGTGCAGTAAATTCTGGCAACAAATGATGGAACTGAAAAACAAACCCAATCTTGCTGTTTCTGAATTTTGACAACATTGTAGAATTTAAAGCAAATATCTCCTCTCCATCTATATACACTTTACCTTTAGAAGGTTCCAAAAGCGAACCAATAATCTGCAATAGTGTAGATTTCCCTGCCCCGCTTGCCCCTACAATACTTGCTATCTCCCCTTTGGCAATAGTTAGATCTACCCCTTTGAGAACCTCAAGGTCTCCAAAAGATTTATGGATATTTTCTACTTTAATCATTCTATGGAATATTTGTAATCAAAAGTAAAGTTAACAAGTTTTATATAAAACATAAAAGAAACCAGATCAAAACAACTTTTGACCTGGTTCTTTGTATATTTGAAAAATTACTACTCGTCTTTCTCCTCTGCCTCGTAAGCTTTAAGAAGCTTATCTTGAACATCCATAGGAACTTGTTGATAATCTGCAAACTCCATTGTGAATGTTGCTCTACCGCTTGTTAGAGAACTTAGAGATGTTGAATATTTGTAAAGCTCTGCTAGTGGAACTCTTGCTTTAAGTACCTCAAAACCTTTCTGGCTATTCATACCCTCAATCATAGCTCTGCGGTTTTGAAGATCACTCATTACATCTCCCATACAATCGCTTGGTACCAAAATCTCTACATTGTAGATAGGCTCCATAATCTTAGGACCAGCTTTCTTGAACGCCTCTTTAAATGCATTTCTTGCTGCAAGTTTAAATGCCATCTCATTTGAATCTACCGGGTGCATCTTACCATCGTATACGATTACGCGTACGTCGCGTGCGTATGAACCGGTAAGCGGGCCTTGTTCCATGCGCGACATGATACCCTTAAGAATAGCCGGCATGAAGCGGGTATCGATGGCACCACCTACTACGCTGTTCACGAATACAAGCTTTCCGCCCCATTCCAATGGAATTTCTTCGGTACCCTTTACGTTCATCTTGAATTCTTGTCCGTTGAAGCGATATGTATCTGGCATTGGCATACCTTCGTAGTATGGTTCTACAATGAGGTGTACTTCACCAAATTGTCCAGCACCACCCGATTGTTTCTTATGACGATAGTCTGCACGGGCGGCTTTAGTGATGGTTTCACGATACGGAATCTTCGGTTCGTCATACTTCACCATCAACTTTTCATTGTTTTCCAAACGCCACTTCAAAGTGCGGAGGTGGAATTCACCCTGGCCATATACGATAGTCTGCTTCAATTCTTTACTTTGTTCAACTACCCATGTCGGATCTTCTTCACGCATACGGTTCAGAATAGCCATCATCTTTTCTACATCGGCTTCATTAACCGGCTTGATAGCGCGTGAATATTTCGGATTCGGATACTTGATGAAGTTGAAACGATTTTCGCAATCCTTACCAT
>CALCUQ010000088.1 GCA_937906795.1 uncultured Bacteroidales bacterium
TTCTTTGGGTGCTGTAATTGCAACAGAGGTTCTTTCTCCATCTGAGGCTAGAGTTCCAAGAAGTACAGTTGCTGAGACTTATAAAGTTGTAGAGGATGATATTGCATTGGCATTGCCTCTTCTATCAAGAGAGAAAAACAATGGTCACTTCAACTATTGGGCTGCAAAAATGCTTCAAGCTAGAGTAGCTCTTTACAAAGGCGACTGGAATACTGCATATTCTGCTTCTACTGAGGTTATCAACCAATCTCCTTACAGAATGGTTCCAAGAAACGAGTATCTTGCTTACTGGGGAGTAGAGGGTGATCTTGAGTCAGTTCTTGAGTTCATTGTAACTAACAATGGTGATATTGATAGTGATGGTGGTTTCTATACTATCTATCATGACCTATGGTTTGAGGATAAAGGTGCTGGTTCAGACAATATTCCTACTCTAAAATGGAGAAAATTGTTTGAGAACACTCCAAACGATATCCGTGCTCAATGGATTCAATATGATGACCCTCAAGGTCCATATAAACAAACTGGTGAGTACTGGTTGAAGAAATTCATTGGTAACAAAGACAGAGGTTATACTTTCAGAAGGAACAATCCTAGAGTATTCAGAATTACTGAGGCTTACCTAATTGCTGCTGAGGCTGCATTGGAGCTTGGTAAACAATCTGAGGCAGATTCATATCTTCACGATGTAAGATTCAGAGCAGACGATACAGCTGTTCAATTGACTGCTACTTTGGATTTGATTCAAGAGGAGAGACAAAAAGAGTTCATTGGTGAGGGCCACAGATTCTTTGATGTTTTGAGAAGAGGTGGTAAGATTGTTAGAGATCTTAACGCAGATCCAAGAGATTTCGCAGGTCCACAAGAGATTACATGGAATGATTACAATGTTGTTCTTCCAATCTCTAGCTCAGAGAGAACAATCTATCCTGAACTACAACAAAACCCTGGTTATAAAGATTAATTCTTATATAATTAATTCAAAAGGGGGCTGGTCAATAGACCATGCCCCTTTTTTGTTCTTGTAATTTCTTGATTATTTTGTTCTATAATTTAACTTTGTAATAAATATTAAATAAAACTATGATGAAACAGATTATTTTAGCAGTTCTATTCTGCGTATTGCTGCAAGGTTGTGGCAACAATGCTTCTGAAAAAGCAAATAAACAACAGGATGTACAAAAAGATTCTATCCAAATGCCCGTTGCAGACAGTTTGGGTAATATAGTTAAAGTAGGTGATATCGCTCCAGATTTTGAATTTACCTATACAGATGGTAAAACTGCAAAATTATCTGATTATAAAGGGAAGGTAGTTATGCTGCAGTTCACTGCCAGCTGGTGCAGTATCTGCAGAAAAGAGATGCCTTATATTGAATCTGATATTTGGCAAAAGCACAAGGACAATCAAAATTTTGTACTGATTGGAATAGACAGAGATGAACCACTTGAAACTGTAGTTGAGTTTGGAAAATCTGTAAATATAACTTATCCGCTGGCTTTGGATCCTGGTGCTGATATTTTTGCAAAATATGCTCTTAGAGATGCAGGTATTACCCGTAATGTCCTAATTGATAAAGAGGGTAAAATTGTAATGTTGACAAGAAAATTCAAGACAGAGGAGTTTAACAAACTTGTAGAGACTATTGGTACAATGTTAGAATAAATTGTGCTTTTTCAGCAGTTCCTTAGCTCTTTTTATACGAGTTTTAACAGTATTTAGCTCAAGATTCAATTCTTGAGCTATTTCGTCATATGCATATTCCTTAATGAACCTCAATTCTGCAGGTTTTCTGTATTTTTCCTCAAGAGAATTAATGAGCTTTATGAGCTTTGTATATTCTTGATTGCTTATAAGTTTATCTTCTGGCGAGTTCTTTATACCTTCTCCTATATTTGCAAATTTGTTAGAGTTGTCTGTGTTATTTCTCTCGCCGATGGATATTTTTCTTTTTCTGGAATAATCTATTGTAATATTTTTTGCTATACTGTATAACCATGTTGAGAAGTGATATTGTGGGTTGTATCCTTTTAAGCTTACAAATGCTTTTTGAAATGTCTCCTGAACAATATCCTGAGTCTCTTCTGCAAATTCTATGTCCTGGGAACGGATGATTTTTATATAGTCGGCAACATACAAAGTGAGCCCTTTGGTGTATTTGTTCACCAAAAGAGTATATGCATTCTGTTCACCTTTCAATGCCCGTTCTATAAGTTTTTCATCTTCCATATTTTTGCATTAGTGTGCCTCTAACCAGTTTTTTCCTGCAGAGCATTCGGCAACAAGAGGAATATGAAGTTTTGTTACCTTTTCCATCTCTTGAGTTACAATTGTACAAACAATATCTACTTCTTCATTAATTACATCCAACA
>CALCUQ010000089.1 GCA_937906795.1 uncultured Bacteroidales bacterium
GCTGCTTTATTGGCGGCAGCCATTGCAAGAAATTCATTGTTCGGGATATACAGCACCTGTTTCTTCTTTACCTGGGTGGTTTCAAGTGCATTGAATGCAACTACATCCTCTACAGATACCTTGTATTTGGCAGCAATGTCCTCAAGCTTCTCATACCATTTTACTGTATGTTTCTTCTTTGAGTATTTCTTTATGTTTGCAGGGGTTAGTTTCCAACCCTGGGGAGCGGATGATTCCACCTGCTGTGCTGCTTCCTGCGGTACACTTTCCTGTACTGCAGCAGGGAGTTCTGCGGTTGCTCTCTCCTGCAGATCTGATGTGGCCGTACCCTTGGAAGGGATGTAAATCACACTCCCTTCCTTGAGTCCTGCCTTAAGATGCTCATTTTTGCGCACTATATCATCTATTGCTACATTATATGCCTTGGCAATGGAGTAGAGAGTCTCTTTCCCCTTTACCTTGTGAACATACATAACCTCACCGCTTACATTCACCTTCTCGGTTGAAACTGTAATCTGGGGCGGATTCTGGCCGTACGCAAAAGATGCGGCCAGAATAAGTGCCAATACAAATAAAGTGCGCATAAAATCCTATTATTTTACAAACGTGCCAACAGGTTCTTCACGTTGGCTTCAATTCTCTCGTAAGTGTCGTCACCGTAAGGTGCCTTCTCAAATTTTGAGCCTGTAATGTTCTCGTACAGTTCAATGTACCTGTCAGAGATGCTGGTTACAATCTCCGGGGTCATTTCTGGAACTTTCTGTCCCTGCTGGCCACTGAAATTGTTCTCCATAAGCCACTCCCTTACAAACTCCTTTGAAAGCTGCTTCTGCTGCTCACCTTTGTCAAACCTCTCCTGGTATCCCTCAAGGTAGAAGTAGCGGCTGCTGTCGGGAGTATGGATCTCATCAATGAGGTAAATCTCACCGTCTTTCAGTCCAAACTCATATTTGGTATCTACAAGAATCAAGCCCCTCTCTTTGGCAATCTCACATCCCCTCTCATACAATGCAAGGGTAATCTTCTCCAGCTGGGTGTATATCTCCTCGCTTACAAGACCCTGTGCAATGATCTCCTCTCTTGAGATGTCCTGGTCGTGGCCGCCAATCTCAGCCTTTGT
>CALCUQ010000090.1 GCA_937906795.1 uncultured Bacteroidales bacterium
CTGTGATTTCACTTTTGGAACATCCCACTGCAGCAATCAACAACGCTGCTCCAAATACAATTCGTTTCATTTTGTTTAAATTAATAGTTAGTAAAAAGTTTATATTTATTTATCAGAACACTGATTTCAGGATCCAGATTACCCCTATGTCTGAAAGATGGTTCCATCTCTACAGAGTTAAGATAATAATCAACAGCTTTTTTTTCATCTCCAAGTCTGCCATATACCACTGCCAGCAGATAATCCCTTTGTGCACTCAGTTCCAGATTGCTTAAAATAGCCAAGGCAGAATTGTTATAATCCAGAGAAACATATGCAATAGCCGTATTTAAACATTTATAATCTTTCAGACATGCAATTGCCTTCTTATAATCCCTATCCTTTAGTGCCTCAACACCAGCAGCATATAGAGAATCAATAACAACAGTATGAATTGTATCCTTAAGCATCCCTTTTCTATGCATCGCAAAATGCAGACTAACCCTTCTTAGTTTGGGATACAATTCTTCCCTTATATACTTATACTGCCTAGTACCCTTTAGAATATATTCTCTTTTATCAAGATCAGCCTCTTTAAAACATTTCTCTATACTCTCTTTGTCCTTAATAAAACCATTCCCGCAAATGAGTCTGTGCAAGCCTTCCCAATCTTCAGAACCCTTTTTTATTTTTATCTCTATCTCTTTATCATTAGAGAGAACTGGCGTGGAATCAAGATTTATATTCCAGAACTGTGCATCCACACTGTCTTTATAATCTTTCAGATAATTATTTATATGCTCCTTTATTGAATTTGCCCTCTTCCCCGACAACATATTGTTCATCTTCAACGATCCTTCTGGAGAACATGCAGCCTGAATAACAAGAGAATCAACTATATATGTAGTATCCTGCAACACACTTCTTATTCTGCTTCTCATTTTGGCAATCTCTGCCCCATTATTGGAATACAACTGGTCAATTTCCCACTTGCCCTTTTGAAAATCAATATTATAATCATCATTCAAATATAAATTGCGGCTTATAACCTCACTCATATATCTTGGAGACTCATCAACAAAAGAAACCATAGAACTTATGTAGAATGTCAATGGTCTGGTAGTATTCAAAACACATAATTGTTCTCCATCCCTATATATCTCACCATTTATTACCATATCAACTTTCCTCAAATCTTTTCTTGCAAAAAGATTCTGCGAATAAGTATACTTTAGAACCCCATTGGCATTATCCAGCACAACAGAATCCAGCCTTATGGCATCTACCTGGTATGGATCCTTTACAAAACGCAAAAACATATCATCCTTAACATCCTCTCTCCTTTTGTTAAATTTCATGAACAGGGATTTTCTATAATGCTCTTTTGCCTTGTCATACATATCATTATGTCGGGAAACAAATTTTTTGAACAAATTTCCATACACAAATTTTTGATCAATAAGAGTATCTGCCACAATCATATCGGCAAACCGGTTATAAATGGAATACCCCCTCTGCTGTGCCTGTCTGAACTTTTCACCAGTAATCAGCACTCTGTCGAGATTAAGGGAATCTCCTAGAAAATAGAATTTTGGAGTAAATCTCACTTGCCATTGGGATTGCTGCAGTTCAACAGGGACCATTATATCAAATACTATCTGTACAATGCCATTCCTTTCAGCCACATTTCTGAATGTGGCCTCTACAACTATCTCATTGAGTCTGTCTGTTGCAATTATATCTCCGCTAAGTGAATCAACCTCTGCCTCCATATAGATTCCACCTTCATTTGAGATGGCAGATACCTTTGTAATTGTATCTGAAAACCCTACAATATCTTTTTCAATATCTTCCAACTTTTCATTTTCACCCAAAGAGACCTTTGCGGTTATATGCTCTCTGTCAATAGTCTTTATCTTATGACCTACCCCACACCCTGTAACTGTACACAACATTAAAATAATTGGGATAATGGTTGTGCAATATTTAAAATTGACCAACTTAATCATAGCAATACAGATAACTGAACCAACAAATCAGATGGTGCTACATATATCTTTTTACTCTTTTGT
>CALCUQ010000091.1 GCA_937906795.1 uncultured Bacteroidales bacterium
GGCGTTCTTGATTCTCTCGAACTTAATGATGAGTTGGAGGATCTGATACTGCAGGCACACCAGAGAGCTGGCCTTAGTGACAAGATAAGGCTTCATATTGGAGATGCAAAGCAGACAATTGAAAAACTCGCAGAAGAAGGGAAAATGTATGACCTTGTTTTTATAGATGCAAATAAAAGGGAGTATCCAATTTATTATGACCTTGTTTTTGATATGGTAAGGCCGGGAGGTTACATTCTCGCCGACAATGTTTTGTGGGATGGTAAAGTTTTGGGTGCAGATGTACCCAAAGATGCTCAGACACAAGGGATATACAATTTTAACAAAAAAGTGAGGGAGGATAGCAGAGTAGAGAATGTGATTATTCCTCTAAGAGATGGGTTAAACCTTATAAGAAAACTATAGAATTATGAGAGTAGCAGTTCTGGATTTAGGTACAAATGTTTTTAATATGTTGCTTGCAGAGTTTACCCCGCAGGAGTGCAAGTATGTTAAAGTGGACAAATGTGCTTCTCGCCTTGGCGGAGGGGGATTGTCTAAAGGTTACATATCTGAGCAAGCTTTTAAAACAGGGGCAGATGCAATGGCTTATCTGCTTGATTCCATTGAAAATTCGGGAGGGGCAGATCTGATTCTCCCTTATGCTACATCTGCGGTAAGAGATGCATCCAATGGAGTGGAGTTTGCAGAATTTCTAAATGAAAAGTTTGGAATACATGTAAATATTATATCGGGGAGCCAGGAAGCGGAATACATTTTTAATGGAATTATGGAGAGTGTGGAGTATCTTTTGGACGAGCAGGGAAAATTTAAGGGGGGAGAGAATGCTCTTATGCTTGATATTGGTGGCGGAAGTAATGAGTTTATAATTTCTGATGGCGCTAATGTTCTGTGGAAGAAGAGTTTTCCTATAGGTATGGCAAGAATGAGGGAGAAATTCAATTATACAGATCCTATTCCCCATAATGTTATTGAACAGTTTATTGAATATAACCAGCAGGTGCTTGGAGAGTTGTGGTGCGAGGTTGAAAAATATAAACCGTCAATTTTTATTGGCTCCAGCGGTTCATTTGATACTTTCAGAGATTTGTTGTTTGAGCAGCCGCATACAGCGAGTCCATCTGTAGTGATTCCAAAAGAGAGTCTTAGAGAGTTGAATGATATTTTGGTGGCATCAACATCGCAGCAGAGGTTGCAGATGCCAAGAATGTCGCCAATTAGGGTTGATTTTATAGTATTGGCTTCTGTGTTTGTGCAGTATGTGATTGAGCGTCTTAATCCTAAAGTTGTTGTGCAATCATCATATTGTTTGAAGGAGGGTGCAATGAGGGTAAGATATAAAGAGTTCCTTAAGTAAGTAACATGGTATTGAAGATATAATTTTGTATTTTTGCAAATATGGACTCAAAGAAAATAATAATAGCCATAGATGGTTATTCTTCAACAGGAAAAAGCAGTTTTGCAAAGCAAATAGCTGCAAGGTTAGGGTATGTGTATGTTGATACAGGTGCCTTGTATAGAGCGGTAACATATTTTGCTTTTACAAATGGATTTATTGACAGAGACGGAAAAGTAAACAAAACAGGTTTAAGGACTACCCTTAAAGCAAACAGAATTACTTTCAGAACTTCTTCAGAAGGAAAATCGCAGACATATCTTAATGATGCAAATGTGGAAAAACAGATTAGAACTCTTGAAATTTCCAACAAGGTGAGCATTATTGCTGCAATTCCATTTGTTAGAGATTATGTAGATGGTATTCTTAGACAATTTGGAGAGAATAAAGGAGTTGTTATGGATGGCAGGGATATTGGAACAGCTGTATTTCCTAATGCTGAACTGAAACTCTTTATGACAGCTTCTGTAGAGGTGAGGGCTCAGCGGCGTTATGATGAGATAAAAAACTCTGGTGGGAATGATACATATGACAATGTCCTTAAGAATCTTAAAGAGAGAGATTATATGGATACCCATAGAGAAACTCATCCGTTGGTACAGGCAGAAGATGCAATATTGTTGGATAACAGCAATATGACTATACCGGAGCAGTTTGTTTGGCTTGACAAGATTCTTCTGGAGAGATTTGGACTTCAAATGAAATAAATATGAGTTTGCATATAGAGATAGATCCCGGTTCCGGCTTTTGCAATGGTGTGATTGGTGCTGTTGAAAAAGCGGAGAAAAAATTAAAGGAGAGTGCAAAACTGTATTCTCTTGGTGCAATTGTGCATAACAGTTCGGAGTTGGAGCGTCTCAACAAGATTGGATTGGAGGTTATAGATATAGAGCAGATGGAGAAATTGAGTGATACTACTGTTCTTATAAGAGCCCATGGAGAGCCTCCGGCAACATATGAGCTGGCTTCAAAGAACAATATAGCCCTTATAGATTGTACTTGTCCGGTTGTATTGAGACTTCAGAAAAAGATTAGGGATACATATAATTCTATTCCGGGGCAAATTGTGATTTTTGGGAAGTTGGGTCACGCGGAGGTAAATGGCCTTGTTGGACAGGTTAATGGTGATGCTATAGTTGTTGATAAGATAGAAAGTCTCTCCAAGATTGACTTTACAAAACCTATTAACATATTCTCTCAAACCACTAAAGACCCTATGGAGTATGAGCAGATATGCAATGCCATTAAAAACAAGGTGAAAGAGTGTGGGGCGGATGTCTCAAAAATAAATATATTCAATACCATTTGCAGACAAGTTGCACAAAGGCACCAGAATCTGGTAGATTTTGCAAAGAATCACTCAGTTGTTGTGTTTATAAGCGGAAAGGAGAGTTCCAATGGTAAAGTTCTGTATGATTTGTGTAAATCTGTAAACAGCAGGTCTTATCACATACAGACAAAAGACCAGATTGATTCAAACTGGTTTAAAGATGGTGATAGTGTGGGAATTTGTGGAGCAACTTCAACGCCAAAATGGCAGTTGGAAGGAGTTGCAGAATATCTCTATTCTCTTTCAATCCTAAGTTGCTGAATCTGATTTCCTCCCTTTTCCTGTATTTTAACAAAAAGGGTAACGCGGAATGATTCTCCTCCGGCATTAAGATTGCCAATTGCGTATTTCATAGGTGCTCTGCCACTTTTGTGAATAATGGCAAATGATTTTGGAGTATATGTTACAAAGAAATCCTTGATAATTTGAGTTGCCTGGGTTTTACTGCAATTGTTGACATTGCCCAAAATGTCCAGCTCAAGATTGCCTGCAAACCATGCAGATAGTTTGTCTGTATCGCCCATCTGAATGTATTTTCCTATTGGAACAAATACATCTGGCTGAGTTTGAGCATTTAAAAAGAATGTTGAACAAATAATGTATGTAATTGCCAAAATAAGTTTTTTCATAACCTTTAAACTCATATGATTGAAAATTTATCAGTGAGTTGACTTGCAAAAATTAAGCCATATTGTTATATTTGTTGATATGAAGATTACACTGCTTGTTGTTGGTAAAACCGCTTTCCCATATATCTCAGAGGGAATTTCTTTGTATGAAAAGAGGCTCTCTTTTTATGTAAACTATAATAGGGTGGATATTCCAGAATTGAAAGGGGTACAGGCTATGACTCAGGAGCAGATAAAAGAGAAGGAAGGAGAACTTATACTTAAAAACATCAAAGCTTCTGATCATCTGGTTTTGTTGGACGAAAGGGGAAAAACTTTTGCATCTGAGGATTGGGCACAACATTTGGAGAAGCATATGACATATACCGGAAAAGATATTGTTTTTGTAATAGGTGGAGCATATGGGTTTTCCAAAAGTGTGTATAGCAGAGCCAGCGAGATGCTGTCACTCTCAAAGATGACCTTCTCTCACCAGATTATAAGGGTAATATTTCTGGAGCAGTTGTACAGGGCATTTACAATTATAAAAGGGGAACCATATCACCATAGATAATGAGTGAAGTTAAACATATGTTTATGTATAGGATAAAGGACTTCTGCAAGAAGTTCAGTGTATCCATATTGTTTGCTTCAGCCATTTTCCTGCTTCTTTTGTCTTATGTTATTCCCGACGGAGACAATCTTGCAAATGAGGTAAAAGCATTGCAGGACAAGATTCATAAAAGACAGGAGATATTGCACAAATATGTTAGCCAGGTTTCTGATATCCCGGTTGACAAGTGGATAGAAATAGAGGATTTCCCCAGGGATATGGTAATATACAGGTATCATGAGGATACCTTGCAATCCTGGATTAACCAGTTTCCTATAGCAAATGATGAAGTGGATGTGTTGAATTTGTGGTACAGGATAAATCATCTTACCACAAAAAGCCAGTTCAATACACCATTGGCATATCTTGGAGAGCGAGAGCAATATGTAAATCTGGGTTCTGCCTGGTATGTGGTAAAAGTCTATAAGGAGGGTAGGACCAAAATTATATCGGGATTATTGATAAAGACAGATTATTTGTCTGACAATTCAATATTGGAGAACAATATAAATCCGCAGTTTGGCATTAGCAGAAAACTTGTGCTTTCACCGTTGAGTTATGATAGTGGATATGTTGTCAAATCATTGAATGATGACCCATTATTTACTGTTGTAGGTGATATAACCGCAGGATTCAACCCTTATGTAACATTATTTAGGGTAATAGCCATAATTCTTGTTGGTGCCGGGTTGTATGTGTATATGCTCAGAAGAAGGAATTGGAAGTCATTTCTTTTTTATCTGCTTGGAATTTCACTTTTATGGGGAGTGTCATACAGATTGGGGATTTTATTGAGATATATTTATCCAATGTTTTCTCCAAATATTTATGCAGATACAGGGCTGTTTGTCTCTTTTGGTGCATTCCTTATAAATAATATATATGTATTCTTGCTGGTACTTGGATTCTACAAGTTCAGAAAGAAGGTTGTCAATTTTACAATAAAAGCAAAAAGAGCACTAAAGAGTACAATATTATCTTCAATCTTTGTGTTCATACTTTTGTTGTGTCTGTATATACAGTATGTATTTTCTTCTTTAATCTTCAACTCCAATATTGCATTGGAACTCTACAGATTGCAGGAGCTGAACATCTATTCTGTATTGGCATACCTGTCATTTGGACTATTGTTTGCTGCTTTGCTGTTAATGATTCAGTTTCTTGTTCCTTTGTTTACAAGGTATAGAAGAAATACATTGTACACTGCAAGGTTCATATTTGTATATATTTTGCTTATATCTGTGTATACTCTTGTTATAGTGAGTGTTCTGGGTAATCAGAAGGAGTCTTCAAGAGCAAGGGTATGGACAAATAAGTTGTCGGTTGAAAGAGATATTGGTTTGGAGTTGCAGCTAAGAAGTATTGAGGGGAAACTTATGTCTGACCAGACATTTGGAGCAATGCTTTCTTTTCCCGAAGGGGGTGCCAATCTGGTAAGAAACAGACTGGAAGAGACATATCTTGCTGGTATATCTCAAAAGTATCAGATAACCCTTACATTGTGCAAACCAAATGATATGTTGCTTGACAGCAAATGGCAACAGCTTATAGATTGCAACAATTATTTCAATACACTCATACATAATGGTATTCCGTTGTCTGACGGATCAAGGTTCTTTTTCCTTAATAATCTTAAGGGGAGAGTGAGCTATCTGGGTGTGATGACATATGAAACAACCAATGGGCCAATGAATCTGTATATCCAAATGGATTCCAGATTTACAAAAGATGTTGTTGGATATCCGGCACTATTGTTCAATTATAAGCCGTCAGATAATGTGAGTATGCCTAGGGAGTATTCATACGGAAAATATCTGGATGGAAGACTGGTAGCCTACAGAGGCAAATACAATTACTCTATTTTGCTTGAGGAAACTGGTTTTGAGAGTGGTTTCTCGGTGAAAAAAACAGCAGATGGGTATTTGCATTATGTCAATGTTTCTTCTGCCGACAATATTATAATAGTGAGCAGGCCAAGAAGAACCTCATTTGTGTATCTTGTATCTTTCTCATACCTGATGTTGTTCTATTCTGCAATATTGTTTATGGTGGTAAGGATGAGAAGGTGGGGCAGGACAAATCTGAAGAGGAATCTTTCAAGAAACTCTTTTAGGAATAATATCACTTTCCTTATTATAGTATCGCTTGTTGTTACACTGCTGTGTCTTGGATTTGGAAGTGTGTGGTTCTGTATGAATTTCTATAAAGAGAGCAACAGAATGCAGATGGAGGAGAAACTTCAGACTATACAGACAACACTGTCTGATATATGTGAAAGGACAGAGGATTATACCGGGGTGAGCAATTCATCTGTAATTCAGGCAATGGAGAGGATGGCAAACAATACGCATGCAGATATAAACCTGTATGACCCTCATGGAAAACTTATAAGAACTACCCAATCTGAAATGTTTGACAGATATCTGTTGTCAAGCAGAATGAATGCGCAGGCGTATAAACAGATTGTGATAGAGCATAAGAATAAAGTCTTTAACGATGAGGTGTTGGGGAATCTTAAGTATTACTCTCTATATGCACCTATATTCAATGGAGATGGAAAGCTTCTTGCAATTGTAAATATTCCATATTTCTCAAAGGATTCAGATTTTACTCTTGAGGCTTCAGAGATAATTGCTGCTATTGTCAATATATATATAATATTGTTGATTCTTGCGATTTTTGGAGGAAGTACGTTGGCCAACCAGATTTCCAAGCCACTTGCGGAAATTAGCAGGAAAATGCAACATCTGGATGTGGTTAAAAAAGCTGAACATATCGATTATGAAAGTGATGACGAGTTGGGAGATTTGGTAAGGTCATACAATAAGATGGTGGATGATGTGGAGTCCACTGCGGCCAAGCTGGCTCAATCTGAAAGAGAGCAGGCATGGAGTGAAATGGCAAGGCAAATAGCCCATGAGATAAAGAATCCTCTTACCCCTATGAGCCTTAAGATACAGCATCTGGTAAGGATGAAGAATATGGGTGTTGAGGGATGGGAAGACAAGTTTGAAGATGCCGCAAAATCGATTCTTGAGCAAATTAATATTTTGTCAAATACAGCCTCTGAGTTTTCAAGTTTTGCCAAGTTCTATTATGAAGAGACAGTGCAAATGAATCTGGCAGAGGTAATAAATGAGCAGAAGATATTTTTTGATACAAGAGACAATATTAGAATCATATATGATTATTGTCACAAGAATTGTATAGTTAATGCAAGAAAAGGACAGATTATTAGAGTTCTTGTAAATCTAATATCAAATGCGATACAAGCTCTTGAAGATACGCAACTTGGCTATATAAGAATTATGCTCAAGGAGCAGGATAACTTTTATCTTGTAAGTATTGAGGACAATGGACCTGGTGTAAAACCAGAGGATGAAAAGAAACTCTTTAAGCCTAACTTTACAACCAAGAGCAGTGGTACAGGGTTGGGACTTGCAATATGCAGGAATATTATAGATCAGAGTGGCGGAAAGATATTCTACTCAAAATCTGATCTGGGTGGAGCCAATTTCTCGTTTACACTTCCAAAGGCAAAATAAATTCATACTATAAATCTCCCACCCAAAGACATGGTTGGGGACTTGTAAAAAAATGAGGCTACCATGGCAGCCTCATTTTTGTATGTTACTTTTGTCTTAAGAAAATCTGGATTGGAACTCCATGGAAATTGAAATGTTCTCTCAATCTGTTTTCCAGGAATCTCTTGTATGGGTCTCTTACATATTGAGGCAAATTGCAGAAGAATGCAAATGAAGGACTCGGACTTGGTAATTGAGTTACAAATTTGATTCTTATGTATTTGCCCTTTAAAGCAGGTGGAGGATAGTTCTCAATCTCAGGGAGCATTGCTTCATTTAGTTTGCTGGTTGGAATCTTACGTGAATAGTTGTCGTAAACTTCTACTGCAGCTTTTAACACGTCGTAGATTCTCTGTTTGTTTATAACAGAGGTAAAAATAATAGGAACATCATTAAATGGTGCAATCCTTTTAAGAATATCATCCTTAAATGCTTTCATTGTATTGTTGTCTTTTTCAATTGTATCCCATTTGTTGACAACAATAACAACCCCCTTTTTATTTCTTTGGATCAGATTATATATAGCCATATCCTGAGCCTCTACTCCAGCTTGTGCATCAATCATAAGAATACATACATCTGAATTCTCAATGGATCTTACTGCACGCATTACTGAGTAGAACTCCAGATCTTCTTTGACTTTAGTCTTTTTTCTTAGTCCGGCTGTGTCAACAAGCATAAAATTGTACCCAAACTTATTGTAGTGGGTTGCAATTGAATCTCTTGTTGTACCGGCAATGTTTGTTACAATATTTCTCTCCTCACCAAGAAGTGCATTGGTCATAGAAGATTTACCAACATTTGGTTTTCCTACAATGGTAATTCTTGGAATATCTTCCTCCTGTTCTGCCGGAGCAGATTCTGCCGGCATTAGAGAGCAAATTTTATCCAGTAAATCACCGGTATTTCCACCGCTTGCTGCCGCTATGCAGAAAGGTTCACCCAGACCAAGAGAGTTGAACTCATATGCCCCATACATCTTGTCTCCGGTGTCAACTTTGTTCACAGCAAGAACTACAGGCTTTTTGCATCTTCTAAGAATAGCTGCAATCTCGCTATCATAGTCTGTAATGCCGGTTTCTACCTCGCATAGAAAAAGAATCACATCTGCCTCATCAATGGCAAGAGTAACTTGTTTCCTTATTTCTCCCTCAAAGATATCGTCTGAGTTGCTGGTGTATCCACCTGTGTCAACTACAGAAAACTCTTTTCCACACCACTCGGCTTTACCATAGTGCCTATCTCTGGTTACGCCAGCCGTTTCATCAACAATGGCTTGTCTCATTCCAACAAGTCTGTTAAATAGGGTTGACTTACCTACATTAGGTCTCCCCACAATTGCTAAAATTCCCATATATAAAATCTATTCTTGTTTTAACAGTCCATACCGCAACTGCCACAATCAGATGTGCAGTTTTCAGGTAATTTCCTGTTTCTGTTTTTCTTGCTCCAAAGTTTTCTCTCTTCAACCTTAGCACATTGGATCCCTTTTTTGCGCAGAGGTTTGTTGTTTTCTATTTCTGTGTCGGGAAACTTACCATCTTTCCTGAATATTATATTAAAACAAAGGCCCAAATATTCATATAATTATTCTTTTAATGAGACAAGGATGCTAAGACAGATTGTTTTAGTACCTGTTAATAACAATGAAG
>CALCUQ010000092.1 GCA_937906795.1 uncultured Bacteroidales bacterium
TCTTATTGTAATTTCTCCCTCACCTTTTGAGTTACGTTTGGCAGTAACATTGTTGTTGAAATATTTTCCAATAAGTTCAATAACTCTGAAATGAGACTCCGGAAGCTCCATAACTTCCTTATCTTCTGCAGTTTTTTTAGAAGGTTTGTTTTGCAAATTTTGTACCTTTTGTTCAATTTGTCTCACCGACAAATCATTTTCAATAATAAGGTTAGCCAATTTGAGCTGTTTTGCAGAATTTTCTACAGAAAGCAAAGCTTTTGCGTGCCCCATAGTGAGTTTTCTGGCCCTTAAAGCCAGCTGTATTTCTGCAGGAAGTTTAAGCAATCTTAAATAATTTGTTACGGTCGCACGTTTTTTACCTACCCTTTCGGCCATAGCATCCTGAGTAAGATTGCACTCCTCTATCAAACGTTGGAAACTTAAGGCAATTTCAATAGAGTCCAGATCTTCTCTCTGCACATTCTCTACAATAGCCATTTCCAGCATCCCTCTGTCATCTGTTTTTCTTATGTATGTAGGGATGCTCTTCTTGCCGGCCAACTGGCTGGCTCTGAATCTTCTCTCTCCGCTTATTATCTGGTATCTGCCATTTTCAACAGGTCTTACAGTTATAGGCTGGATAAGGCCTATCAATTTAATTGAATCTGCCAATTCTTGTAGGGCTTCCTCCTTGAACTCTGTTCGGGGTTGGTATGGATTGGGTTCTATTTTATCCAATTCAATCTCTACGGTTGAGGTTAACGGACGTTGTGCAGCTGCCGCAATCTCTCTGTTTGCAGCCGCTGAACTCTGAATAGAGTTGATATCTGTTATAAGTGCACCTAAACCTTTTCCAAGACCTGTCTGAATCTTTGCCATAATTATTGTTGTTTAGAGATAAACTCTTTTGCTAAGTTAAGATAATTGTTTGAGCCACTCGAAAGAGCATCATACAGAATCACTGGCTTTCCGTGGCTTGGAGCCTCGCTTAACCTTACGTTTCTGCTTATAACAGTCTGGAATACCATATCTCCAAAGTGGCGTCTTACATCTGCTACAATCTGATTTGCATATTTTAATCTGCCATCGAACATAGTAAGCAGGAATCCTTCTATCTGTAATTGAGGGTTAAGTCTTGTTTGTACAAGTTTGATTGTATTGAGAAGTTTACCCAATCCTTCCAATGCAAAAAACTCACATTGTACAGGGATAATAACAGAATCTGCTGCTGTAAGTGAGTTGATTGTTATTAATCCCAAAGATGGAGAACAGTCTATAATTATGTAATCAAACTGGGACTGAATCTTTTCTATGGCTCTTTTAAGGACATTCTCTCTCTCTGGCATTTCCAGCATTTCAATTTCTGCTCCAACCAGATTAATGTGAGAAGGTATGATTTTAAGGTTTTTAATTTCTGTTTCCAGAATTATATCTTGTAATTCTCTCTCCCCAATCAACACCTCGTATAGCGTATTCTTTGTATTGGAATCGGGGTCAAAGTTAAGTCCAGAAGTAGTGTTGGCTTGTGGGTCTGCATCTATAAGAAGCACATGCTTTTCCAGTACGGCCAGAGAGGCCGCAAGGTTAATTGCTGTTGTGGTTTTTCCAACTCCCCCTTTCTGATTGGCAATTGCAATAACTTTTCCCATATCTGTTTTGTTTAGTATACTCAATATCTACCTTAATTTAAGAAGACCTTTAACGTGCAAAAATACTAAATCTTTTTTAAGAGTATAGAAATTATTACATTTGCTGGGTATAAAGTTATCAACAATGGAACATAAAGATGCGTGGATAGTGATAGTTAACCCTGTGTCGGGAAGCGGAAAAGGACTTAAGGACTGGCCTATAATATCAAATATGATGTACAGCAGGGGGTTGCTTTTTACTTGTCTTTTTACCCAACACAAGTATCATGCTGTGGAACTTACTGTGAATGCTGTAAAGGATGGTTACAGAAATATTGTGGCTGTTGGTGGTGATGGTACTGTGCATGAGGTTGTAAATGGTATCTTTATTCAAAAAGTTGTTCCATCACAAGATATATCATTGGCAGTTATTCCAGTGGGTACTGGAAAAGACTGGGTTAGGATGTACGGCATTTCAAAAATTTATACAGAGGCGGTACAATCATTGGTTGAAAAGCGAACCGTTTTGCAGGATGTTGCAAAAGTGGAGTTTTATGATTGCATGGTGAAACACACCCGTTATATGGCAAATGTAGCCGGAATGGGTTTTGATGCGGTTGTCAATCAAAAATACAATGAACTCAAGGATGAAGGCAAGTATGGCCGAAAGCTTTATCTGAAAAGTACATTTCATACTTTTGCAAAGTTCAAGCCTCAGAAATTCAATATTATAGCAGATGGCGAACCGTTTTATGGCGGGATGGTATTTTCTTGTGCTGTAGGTATTGGAAAGTACAACGGAGGAGG
>CALCUQ010000093.1 GCA_937906795.1 uncultured Bacteroidales bacterium
TGTCAATCGTGTTAAAGTTTTTAACAATTGCTGGTCCCATCTTTGGGAGATCCGTTGCCGAACCACCACACAAGATCATAACATCCACTTCATCTTTTAAGGTAAGAATGTCATCTAAGTGTACTTTCTTTACATCTTCTGTAAGAACTTTTACAGATCCAATGGCATTCCATGTTCTTGAATCTTCTTTATGAGGCATAAGTTTTTCAAGTGCTTGTGCATATCTTCCAGCATTTATGTCTTCAACTGCACTGTTTATATCTTTAGCTACTATATCTTCTTTTTCTTTGAACCATACATTTATATAGCATGCATCTCTAAGTTGAGGATATAATACATCAAGCATACTTCTGTATGGTACTCCTGCTGCAAGGGCTTTTAGTTTTGCCTTGCGTTGTGCTGCGGGCTCATTGTCAATAATATCGAGTATCTGGGCCTTGTAGCGCATGTCGCTGTTTACTACCAACTCTCTTAGTCCGCTCCAGTCTTCACCTCCTGCAGTAACGTTAAAACGTTCCTGAGAAAATCCAAACTTCTCCATTATATATCCCTTAAGGGCATTGGCACGGTCAACTGAAAGTTGTTGGTTAAGTTTTGTATTTCCCTCTGGTGACGCATATCCTGCAATATCAATTGTTCCAAGTTCTGCCCACTTGTCATCAATTACCATTGATATGGCATTTACAATATCATCCAATGACTTTCTGTTAGACAAAAAATCCTCATCAAGTGTGCTTTTTGCTACAGGGAAACGGACAGATATGCCACGTGAGCCATCAGGGTCTGTTCCTACCAAACGTAAAAATGGGAATTTTGGTTTAAGCTCTCTTACCTTAGCTACGTATGGTTGAACTTTTCCCAGTGCAGGAACCATTGCAGGTCCCATTGCAAAAGAGTATTTTTCAGAGAAACAATCCTCTGCAAAGCAACATCCGATTTTAATGGCTGATATGCTTAAAATGTAGTTGTCTGGATTTATGGATTTGTTGTATGGGATTGTAGCGGAATATGTAAATGTTTCACCGTTTCCAATAAATACGGTGCCATCATCTTTCTTTGCCCCAGAGAGTCTGGCTTTCTGTTTAATGATTTTTCTTTGCTGGCCACCAGCAATATAGAACATATCAGACAAGCTGTTTGCAGCGGTAGCTGCATCTGCCGGAGCTACTGTATGGGTAACAATAATTTTCTCTCCGTGTTTTACAGCTTTCTGGGCCGCGTGTGCTTTGAATGTTACAGTAATATTCTGTCCATTACGTTCAACTTTCTGCTCAGAAATGGTCAATGGCTGTTGTGCCATTGCAGTAAAAGCAGAAAAACATGCAACTATTGAAATATATAAGCTTTTTCTCATTTTACTATCCTCCCTATCTGATCATATATACCAATGAAATACCTGCTTTTGTTGGGGCAACTACCGTTTTGTTGTATTTGCCTTCTATGTCTGCACAATGGGCACATCCAAACTGGTTGTAATCTGCGTGGACTACACCAACGCCCAATGTTGCTTCCATATTCCATCTGCCACCTAAGGTAAATGCATATCCGTATGAGATACCGGCCTTAACAGCCCACCCCTCATATCTTTTCTGATTGCTCATTTCAACCCAAAAGAAGTTGGCTCTTGAGATATTCATCTCTCCACCTCCAGCATGAAAACCAATGAAATGTCTGTAGAACTTTTCACATAACCAGTAACGGGCCTCTCCAGTGAACGAGTAGTGTTTCCATTTTTTGTTATCATTAAAGGTAAATGGATTCACTCCTGCTCCCAACTCAAATGTCCACCTTGGAGCCAGACCAATCTCTCCAGAAATATTGGGTGAACATGTTGCCCAATATAATGCGTTGGTCTTTAACGCAAACTTTTGGGCAGATGCCTTGTTAATGACACCGGCTCCAGCCAAAAGCAGTAGTGTAAAGAAAATTGAAATATACAGACGTCTCATATGCCCATTTTTTTAAATGACGATAAAGTTACTAATAAATAGTGAGAAAGTACAGAGTTCTTAACAAAAAGTTAACTTGAGGCCTCTCAAACAGTATTATCCTTGTCCTTGTGATTTGATTTCCAAGAATTTATCCAAATTGTTAAATCCAGTGCAAGTAACATTACGCTTATAGAGAATTCCTCCGCTTTGTGCATAAAGTTTATTGCCTATAAATGCAATGGCTTCAACTTCTCTGCCACCTCCTGGAGTGCTGAAAATTCCTCTTACTCTTCCGTTCTGGTCGCAAATCTGGATTCCTATAGCTGTTGCTATGTACAGGTTGCCCTGAGTGTCAAATACTATATTGCCGTATGGCGTATGATTGTGATTGTCAGTATTATGCAACCAGTAGAACTGTTGCGGTGAGTGCAATGTGCCATCTGGGGCAATAAGGTAACTTATAAGCCAGTTTGAGTTTTTTTCTGTGGCTATAAGCATTTTTCCGTTAGGGTATATTGCAATTTCTTTTCCACTCATAGGGGTGCTTTGTAGCTTCTGTGCCTTCTTTTCCCCATTTTTAAGCAAGAAAATCTCTCCTTTATTGTTTGAAATGTATTTATTGTTGTTATAAAGTGTAATTACTCTGTGGGAACCAGGAACAGATTTAATCTGTTCTTTTGCCATAACCTTGTCAAATTCTTCTTTCTCAGACTCGCTGGCAATTTCCCAATCCTGGTTTTCTATAAGCAGGTTACTTATTGTCTGGTTCATAGTTTTGCCCTTTTCCACTTTTGCAGGCCAGCCTCTCCATAACCAGCGCATTGCATCGGGATAAGCACGGTTACCATATTTTATGCTATGGTTGCCTCTGTCCCATTTGTAGTCAAATTCGTATCCTGCATAGTTGAGAGCAGATGCCATAAGCTGATTCTGTTCCCACCAGTCTCCAAAGATATGGTTCCAGGTGTCATTGACTCCATCCTGCAAGTAGATGCGCAGAGCTTTTGGCTCGCTTTTTCTTACAAGTACCGGGTACTCGTTGCCCCCTCTCATTGCTACAAATGTTCCTACAGAACTGTAAACTCTGCTAAACAGGTCTGGCCTTTCCCAGGCTACTGTAAATGCTGCTATACCACTGCTGCTGGCTCCTGTAATGGCACGGTCATTTGGGTCTTTTGAGATAAGTATTTTGCGGTTGTCGGGAGTAACAATACTCTCTACAAAAGGGATTACCTCTGTTTCTATGAATGTGGCAAGGCGGTTGTCTGTGCGGTCAAACTCATTGCTGCGGTTATAGCGGATAACCTGCCCGTCTGCTCCGTAAGTTACCCCAGGGTTAAGCAGAATGGCAATTGTAACGGGCATTTCGCCACTTTCTATAAGGTTGGGTATTACTGTTGTTGCGTTAAACAGGTTCCCATCCAATCCAACTGTAAGGCAAGCGGGAGTGTTGCCGGTGTATTGCCGGGGAATCATTATCTGTATAGTGCGTTTTGTGCTTGGGTATATTTTGGAATCTGTAAGAACAGTATCAATTATAAGGGGTCTCTTCTGCGGTGGCAATTTGGCTTGTGCAGGGTCGAGAGGTGTTTTTGCATTATGTACTTGCTGACCATAAGTAAGGGTAGAGCATAGTGCAATAAGACAAATGGTGATAAGTTTTTTCATACAAATAGTGATATTACAGTTAGTGTTATAATTGATACAATTCCCATAATTGCTGTAACTGCTGTCTGGGTTTTATAACCGTTTTGTGGAGAAAGTCCTCCAAAGTTTGTCACTACCCAGAA
>CALCUQ010000094.1 GCA_937906795.1 uncultured Bacteroidales bacterium
ACAGCGGAAAGACGACGCTGTTTAACGCGCTGACCGGCATGAATCAGTACGTGGGTAACTGGCCGGGCGTTACGGTGGAAAAGAAAGAGGGCAAGATCCGCAAGCCTGCCAAGGCCAAGAAGACCGCTGAGGTAAAACCAGCAGAAAAAAATTAATAACAAGGAAAAATCATTAAGAATATATGAAGACATTTTCATTAGGTGGTGTTCATCCTAACGATAGCAAAATCTCTGCTAATGCTGCTATTGAGAACTTCCCAATTCCTGAGGTGGTTTATATTTCAATGGGTCAGCATTTAGGAGCTCCTGCTGAGCCAATTGTAGCAGCTGGAGATAAAGTAAAGGTTGGACAACTTATTGCCAATGCCAATGGTTTTATCTCTGCACCGGTACACTCAAGTGTTTCAGGTACAGTTAAAGGAATTGAAACCATTAAGGATTTGGCCGGTAACCCTTGTAAAGCTGTTGTAATTACAGTAGAGGGTGATGAGTGGGTTGAGACAATTGACCGCTCAGACAAAATTGAGAAAGAAATCAAGCTAGAGGCAAAAGAGATTATTGAGAAAATCAAAGAGTGCGGAGTTGTAGGTTTGGGTGGTGCAACATTCCCTACAAACGTAAAACTTTCTCCTCCTCCTGGTAAAAAAGCAGAGTTCTTGATTATCAATGGAGCAGAGTGTGAGCCTTACTTGACAAGTGACTATAGAGTTCTTATAGAGATGCCTGAGCAAGTACTTATAGGTGCTGCTATTATGATGAAGGCTCTTAATGTTACAAAAGGATTCATTGGTATTGAGGAGAACAAGCCACAAGCTATTAAGGTAATGCAAGAGAAAGCTAAGGCTTATCCTCAAATTGAGATTGTAACTCTTAAGAAAAAATATCCACAAGGTGGTGAGAAACAACTAATTGACGCAGTTGTTGGCAGACAAGTTCCTTCTATGGGATTGCCTATTGATACAGGTGCTGTAGTTCAAAACGTTGGTACTGCATTAGCTGTATATGAGGCTGTTCAAAAGAATAAACCTCTATTTGAGGGAATTCTTACTGTAACAGGTGAGTGTAGCGGTGCACAAAAGAATTTCAAACATAGAGTAGGTACACCTATCAGCAAAATTATTGAGGCTGTTGGTGGTGTTCCAGAGGCTGCTGCAAAGGTTATCAGCGGTGGTCCTATGATGGGTAAAGCCATGGCTAATTTGGATGCTCCAACTCTTAAAGGTTCTTCTTCTGTTTTGTTCCTTACTGAGGCTCAAACAAAGAGAAAACAAGAGAGCAACTGTATTAGATGTGGTAAATGTGCAGACGCTTGTCCTATGGGTCTTGAGCCATTCCTACTTAACAAACTTGGAAGAGCAGGACGTATGGATGATCTAGAGGCTAATAAAGTATATGATTGTATAGAGTGCGGTTGCTGTCAATTTACTTGTCCAGCATACATTCCACTTCTAGATACAATTAGATTGGCAAAAGGTAACGTAATTAAAATTATGCGTAGCCGTCCAAAAAAATAATCAACGCATTTAAAAATTAAAGTATATAAAATGAAAAAACTGCTTGTATCACCTTCTCCACATATTCATGGGAAGGAGAGTACCCAAAGCTTAATGAGGGATGTGGTAATTGCATTGCTTCCTTCTGTAGCGGTTTCTATATATTGCTTTGGCTTGGCAGCTATCAAACTAACTCTAATTGGAGTTATTGCTTGTGTTGCTGTTGAGTATCTTATTGCAAAATATATGTTAAAAACCAAACCAACAATCTGTGATTATTCTGCAGTTGTAACAGGTATATTGTTAGCACTAAACGTTCCTGCAGGATTGCCTTGGTGGATAATGGTTATAGGTTGTATTGTTGCAATTGGTATTGCAAAGATGAGTTTTGGTGGTTTAGGCCAGAACTTGTTTAACCCAGCATTGGTTGGCCGTGTATTCTTGTTGATTTCGTTCCCTGTTGCAATGACAACTTGGACATCTCCAGAGTCTTTCTTTGGTTCAATTGAGGCTATTGACGCTGCCAGTGGTGCTACACCTCTTGCTGTTGTAAAAGAGAGTTTGGCAAAAGGTATGACATTACCAGAGATTTTTGCTGCTAACAATTTCTCTTATACTCAAATGTTATTTGTTAGAATTGGTTCGGCTGGAGAGATTTCTGCAATTGCACTTTTGATTGGTTTTGTATACCTTCTTGTTAGAAGAGTAATTAAACCAACTATCACCCTTTCTATTTGGGCTGGTGTAATTGTTCTTTCTGGTATTCTTTGGTTGTGTAACCCAGACCAGTTTACAGATCCTATCTTTAACTTGTTAACAGGAGGTTTGTTACTTGGTTCTATCTTTATGGCAACAGACTACGTTACTTCACCAATGACTACTAAAGGTATGATTATCTTTGGTGTTGGTATTGGTATTCTAACAGTTCTAATCCGTCAGTTTGGTGCTTATCCAGAGGGAATCTCATTTGCAATTCTTATTATGAATGCAACTGTTCCGTTAATTAATATGTATTGTAAACCTAAAAGATTTGGAAAATAATGGCTATAGAATCAAGTTTTAAAAATATGGTTATCACACTGTTTGCAGTGTGTCTTGTAGCTTCCGCTGCTTTAGGTGGTATTTATGCTGTAACAAAAGCACCTATTGAGGCTGCTCAAACAGCAAAAATCAATGCTGCAATTGGTGGAGTAGTTCCTGAGTTTAATAATGCTCCATCAGAGGAGAAGTTTACAGTAGATGTAGACGGAAAGATTTCTACTGTTTATCCTGCTAAAAAGGATGGTGCTATTGTTGGTTATGCTGTTGAAGCATCTACTTCTAAAGGTTTTGGTGGTTTGATAGTTGTAATGGTTGGCTTTACTCCAGAGGGAGCTATTGTAAACACTTCTGTAATTTCTCATGCAGAGACTCCAGGTTTAGGTGCTAAAATTGATGATGCAACCAGCCACTTTATAACTCAATTCCAGAATAGAAAACCTGGTGAGAAAACTTTGGTTGTTAAAAAAGATGGTGGTGATATTGATGCTATTACAGCATCTACAATTACTTCGAGAGCATTCTGTGATGTAATTGAGAATGCATATAAAGCATTTGTTAAGGCATCTGAGAAGGATGCTCCAGTACAAGAGACCCCAGCTGAGCAAACTGAACAACAAGTTATTGAAACTAATGCGAGTGAGGAGGCTCAAGTAAAATAATATGGGTAAATTAGGTTTAATTACAAAAGGTATTATTAAAGAGAACCCTACATTTGTATTGGTTCTTGGTATGTGTCCTACTTTAGGAACAACAACTTCTGCAATTAATGGTTTGGGTATGGGATTGGCAACAACATTTGTATTGATCCTTTCAAACATGTTGATCTCTGCAGTTGCTCCTTTTATCCCTTCAAAGGTTAAAATTCCAAGTTATATTGTAATTATTGCATCGTTGGTAACAGTATTGCAATTGGTAATGCAGGCATATGTTCCAGATTTGTATGCTACATTAGGCTTGTTTATTCCTCTAATTGTTGTTAACTGTATTGTATTGGGTAGAGCTGAGGCTTACGCTTGTAAAAATTCAGTTATTGACTCTGCATTAGACGGAATAGGTATTGGACTTGGTTTCTCTGTTTCTCTAACAGT
>CALCUQ010000095.1 GCA_937906795.1 uncultured Bacteroidales bacterium
AACATAGTGCAAATGCTTCTTCATTTTCCTTCCCCCATTCGGTCAATCTCCATAACTGTCATGATTGCATAGTTTGCCAGGTCAATCAGTGTATCTCTGATGCTTTCATCCTGTACCAGCTGATCATTGTTCTTTGTCAGTGTCTTAAATCTGTTCAGCTTGTCCCCCAGGCGGATCCTTGCCATGGCCATTCCTTCTTCTTCAAAAGAAAGATGGAAGCTGTCCCCGTAATCCCTGTTCTTTCTGGCATAATTGGGGCTGCATATGGCGGAGATACTCCGTTTCAGGCTGAGGTGTATTTTATAAACCTTGCCGGCAATGTAAAATTCCCGTTCTTTGTAAACCAGTTTGATATTTTTGATCCAAGATATCCAGATTTTCCTGTTCCGGTAACAGTGAAAGGCTCTTTGATGTTTAATATTACTGATTTCAAATCATTTATAAAATTGCACAGAATGGTGCAGTTTAGCGTAGATGATCTTATATCTGAGACCAAAGATGCAGTTAAGAAAAGGATCAAATCTTATGTAACCAATTTAACCTTTACGCAGCAGATTCCAGCAATTCAGGTTGAGCGTAGAGTTGCAGAGGTTAGTGATTTGGTAGAGGCCAAATTAAGAGGTGAGTTCGCCGACGACTTTGGAATAAATCTTAAGAGACTGGATTTGTCTGAGGTTGTTATAGATAAAGACTCTCAAGGATATATGGATTTGTATGAAACAACAGTTCAGCAAACCAAGATTTTAAGAGAGGCTCAGACAGAAGATACCACAGAGAGAATGAGAATGGGTAGAGAGGTGGAATTCAAACGTCAGAACCTGGCTGCAGAAACAGATTACTTTGCTGCACACAGACTTAACCTGCAAGCAGATGTATCAAAAACAGCTGCAGAGAGCTTGGGTGAACTTGGTGGTGCCGGATTAGGCGGTGACAGCGGTTTCAATCCAGCCGGAATGATGGCAGGAATGATGCTTGGAGGTACTGTAGGAGCAGGAATGTCCAACATGATGGGTGGAATGATGAGCGGTATGCAAGGTCAGATGCAACCACCAACAATGCAAGCACCTCCACCACTACCTCAAACTAATTATCATATAGCGGTAAATGGACAGCAGAGTGGACCATACGAGAAAAATGTGATTATAAATATGATTCAAAATGGTCAGCTTAATGCAAGTACATTAGTTTGGAAACAAGGTATGACTCAATGGGAGCCAATAACCAACGTTACAGATTTTGCACCATTATTCAGTAATATGCCACCTGCATTATGAGAAAAATTTTAATACTGATTTTTGTTTTTGCTATTGGCATTCTTCCCCTTAGTGCAAAGGAGAAGGTTGTCCAAAAGAGCGGCTCCATGCCATCTTGGATAAAGAAAATGGAGCAAGGGACCATCACTGCATCTGCAAGAGGTGAAACACTTGAGCAGGCTAAGGAGCAATGTATGTCTGAGATAAGACATCAGATTATTTCCTCTATAGCGGTGAATGTTACTGCGTCGGAGAGCTATAAAACATCGCAGATAACATCAAACGATGTTATGACTGCAATGAATCAGTATAACTCAGATGTAAAAACAAACAGTGCTTTTCTTCCTTTCCTGACAGGTATTTCTGTTGATAAAGTAAAAGATTTCTATTGGGAGAAATATTATGTTAAGGATACAGACAGCTACTATTTCATTTACTATATGCAATATCCGTTTACAGCATCTGACAGACTTAACTGGACATCGGAGTTTCTTGAATTTGATGCCAAACAGTACAATAAACTGAAACAGATAAAAGAAAAGTTCAAGACATTTGTAGATATTGCCTACATTTCAACTGCAATTAGTGAGTTGAGATCATTGATGAAGTACTTTTTTGATTCTGTAAGAAAAGGTGAAGTGGAGTCTGTTTTGAGTGACTACGCATCAGTTGCATCAAGAATTACAATTCACCCAATAAAACAAGAAAGGGGACTTATAATTTACTATTTGCTGATGGATGGACGTAAAATGTTTTTCTCAAAAAAACCAAATGTAAAAAGTGAGTCTGCATATGAGATAAATGTTGTTCAGAATCCCGACAATACGTATACTATAACATACAATAGTGAAATGTGTACCCCTTTGGATGACAACAGTATTGAGGTATCTCATATTCTTGAGGGTAGAAGAGTAAAGAATATATTTTATTTTACTGTAGATAAGAAATAATTAATTTAAAACGCAATATTATGAAAACTCTAAGAATTCTTTTAAGTGTGATTCTTGTGCTTGCAATTGCACTTCCTTGTGACGCTTCCAATGATAGAAAAACAAGAAAAAAATTAAAAAAAGAGGGTCTTACAGAGGTTGCATTACCATTGTCGGGACCTGAATACAGATCAAACAAAGATTATTACAGAGCAACTCAGGTAGGAGAGGGAATGGATATTACTCTTGCAAGAAAAATTGCTACCCTTAATGCTAGAAA
>CALCUQ010000096.1 GCA_937906795.1 uncultured Bacteroidales bacterium
AAGTCTATCTGTATGGCTGATGCGGCTGTGTATAACCCGTCACCTATGAGAATAAACCTTTCGTCCAATCCTGTTGTGGGAATGTATTCTTATGAGAATCAGAAGCACGATACCCTTTATCTTAGAGCAGATAAGATTGATTACTATCTGCGTATGTATAAGGATATTGACAGTTCTCAGATACAGATGGCCAATGAGAGAATTAAACTTTCTAATGTTGATCCTATAAAAATTAATGATGACCTTATCAAAGCACAAAAACAGGCTGCAATAGAGAGAAATGAAGCTAATGCTGCATTGTTCAGACCTAAAAATGAAAAAGATCTTGAGCTGAAATTGGAACAGAAGCAAAAATCAGATGAGGTGGAGTTTGCAAATAAGGATTCTTTGGAGGTTAAGGTTGATTCTTTGGAAATTGCACGCAGGGATGAATTGCTTAGACAGGAGAAATTAAGAAGAGATACAATGCAAATTGCATTTATAGATGCTTTTCATAATGTAAAATTCCATAGAAGTGATATTCAGGGTGTTTGTGATAGTCTGGTTTATACAGGATTGGATTCAATGGCAAGATTTTACAAAAATCCTGTTATGTGGAGTGATACAATACACCAGTTTTCTGCAGACAGTATACAAGCTGTTATAAAGGATCAGTCACTTAGCAAGATAAATATGATTTCCAATGCCTTTATTGTTTCGCAACAGGATTCTCTTTATTATAATCAGATAAAGGCTACAGAAATGGTTGCTTTCTTTTCCAATAATGAGATATACAGGTTTGATGCCTTGGGCGGTGCATCTGCATTATTGTTTATGGAAGAGGACAGTGTGGTTACAATTATGAACCATAAGGAGTGTAAGATGCTTACAGCCAGAATAAAGGACAGGACTATAAAGAGAACAAGGTACATTAATGAACTTAAACAGGATGCTCATCCAATTTTTCTTGTAAACAAAGAGGATATGTCTTTGAGAGGATTCCAGTGGCATGACCAATTGCGTCCAAAGAGCAGAAATGAGGTTACCAGCAGGAGTGTTAGGAAAAGTTGGAGAGAAGTTCTGCAACAGACTGTATTTCCGGATTATTATTATACCGGAAAATTTTTCCCTCAAGACAGAGATACCATATTTGCTTATAAGAAGCATGTGGATTCTCTTATTTTGGCCAAAAGGGCAAGTAGACAGCGTAACAGTACTGGTATGAAACCAACCAGGGTTGATACTATAAGAGTTTCAAGATCTGATTCAATTGGGGTTATGAATCCATATAGGGATAATTCTGGGCAGGAGGAGATTTTGGATACTGTAATTGTTAACAAAAAGGGGACGCAAAGTGAATTGGTGGAGCTTTCAAAAAAAGAGTTGCGAAAGCAAAAGAAAGAGTTGAGAAGAGAGCAAAGAAAATTGAGAAAATTGCAAAGACAGCAGCATAGGTTGGCAATTAAAGAAAAAAGAAGAAAGAGATCTTTATAGGGTCTCTTTTTTTAAAATACCGATTTTGTTAAAAAAATATTGGATTTTAATAGGATAATTGTGATTAATTGATTAAATTCGCTTTAACAACATATTTATTCACTTAAAATTATACCTATGAAGAAAATCATTATGCTAGCATTCTTTGCTTTGTGTTCAACAATGATGCTAGCGCAGACAATCACTGTCACCGGTACAGTAGTTGGCGCAGATGATGGTCAACCAATTATTGGTGCTTACGTTTTACAACAAGGAACTAATAACGGTACATCTACAGATTTGGATGGTAACTACACTATTAGTGTTCCTAAAGATGCAACTCTAATTTTCTCATCTATTGGATTTGTAACTCAAGCTGTTCAAGTTAACTCAAGATCAGAATTGAGTGTTGCACTTAAAACAGATGCAGTTCAATTGGAAGAGACAATTGTGGTAGCATACGGTACAGCAAAAAAAGGTACATATACAGGTGCTGCTTCTTTAGTTAAGGCAGATGCTATTAAGGATGTTCCTTCAGTTTCATTTGAGAATGCACTTAATGGTAAGGTTGCAGGTCTACAAATTTCACAATCATCTGGTCAGGCAGGTTCAGCTGCTAACATCCGTATTAGAGGTATTGGTTCAATGAACGCTTCAAATGAGCCTCTATATGTTATTGACGGTGTTCCAGTGTCTTCTGGTGATGTAGGTCAAATGAGTGACTATACATACTCAACAAACAACGTTATGAGTACTTTGAACCCAAGTGACATTGAGAGTATTACAGTTCTAAAAGATGCTGCTGCTTCTGCTCTTTACGGTTCACGTGCTGCAAACGGTGTTGTTATGATTACAACCAAGAGAGGTAAATTGGGTAAACCAGCTATTACTTTCAAAGCAAGTTGGGGTATTACTCCAAGCTGGGCAACCAAAAACTATGAGGTTGGTGGAGTAGAGGATAACTTGAGTTATCTATATGAGGTATTCCACGATATAGGTGGTAGTACAGATGATGCAAGAAATGCATATGCTCTAAGACAACTTAACAACCGTTTTGGTTTACATGGATACTCAATTACTTCTGATGGTACTGGCAGATATGCCAAATTGAATATTGGTGTAAAGAGTGGTGCTGAGGATAGATTGAATAACTATTTTGACTGGGAGGATGCATTGTTCAGAACTGCTGTTTACCAAACTTATGATTTATCAGTAAGCGGTGGTACAGACAAGAGTACTTATTATTCATCATTCTCTTACACTTCTGATAAAGGTAGAGCAATTGAGAACGAGTTCAGACGTATCAGTGGTCGTATTAACTTGAACCAGAAAATTGGAAAACATGTAGAGTTGACATCAAATGTAAATATCGCTCATACAGACAGATCTGGTTACAACGATACAAGAAGTACAGGTTCTAACTACTTCATGCAAACAAGAAACTTGTTGTGGGGACTATATCACCCAACAGACTATGAGTCAGGTGAGGCTTTCACTTCAAGATTTGGTTCATTGGCATACAATGCATTGTATTACACAAATGAGTGGGATAACTCTTCTAAGACATTAAGAGTTCAAGCAAATGAGACTTTAACAGTTCATATCCTTCCAGAGGAGCTTACTCTTAAATCTGTATTCTCATTTGATAATACAAATACTAAAGATCATATCTACTATAGCGCAAACCACTTTAATGGTTGGGGCGATACTAATGGTAGAGTGATTGAAATGAGAACAGATTCATATAAAATTGTTTCTTCTACTACTTTAAACTGGAACAGAACATTTGCAGACAAACATAACATTAATGTTTTAGCAGGTTTTGAGGCAGAGAGAAATAAAACTGATTATACAAGAGCTGAGGGTAATGACCTTCCTTCAAGTGCACTTCATACAGTAGCAACAGCTGGTAAAACAGAGGCTGGCGGATACAATTGGGGAAGTTCAATCGTTTCTATCCTTTCAAAAGCTGAGTATAACTACGATGGCAGATACTACATTTCTGGATCATTCAGACGTGATGGTTCATCCAGATTAGCTCCTGAAACACGTTGGGGTAACTTCTGGTCAGTTGCAGCTTCTTGGAAAATCAATAATGAGAAATTCATGGAGAATGCAGACTGGGTAAGTAACTTACGTATTAGAGCATCTTATGGTGTTAACGGTACTCTACCTTCTTCTAACTTTGGTTGGAGATCTCTAACTTCTTATGGTAACAAATATATGACTGCTCCAGGTGGTGCATTGAGTACAGTTGCAGACAAGAACTTGTCATGGGAGACTAACTATACTACAAACGTAGCATTGGAGTTTGGTTTCTGGGATCAAAGATTCACTGGTACAATTGAGTACTTTAACAGAGATTCTAAAGATTTGTTGCAAAACGTTCCTATTTCAACTGTAACAGGTTTCAGCTCTACACTTAAGAACGTTGGTTCAATCAACAATAAAGGTGTTGAGATTGAGTTGGCAGGTGATATCATCAGAACTAAAGAGGTTACCTGGGATGCAAGTATTACAGCTTCATTCTTGACTTCAAAAGTTACTGAGTTGTATGATGGTCAGAATATTATTTGGGAAGATCCTACAGGTGGTGACTCAAGAGCTCAATATATTTACAAAGAGGGTTGCTCAACATTAGCATTCTACGGTTATGAGTGGGCAGGTGTTGATCCAGAAAATGGTAAAAACATGTACTTCTCAAACAATGATAACGCTGACAAGACTATCAATGGTAGAAAAGTAGTTTATGATTATGGTGATGCAGACTATACTATTATTGTTGATG
>CALCUQ010000097.1 GCA_937906795.1 uncultured Bacteroidales bacterium
TTTTGTCTCTGTCCACTATCCTTATAGTGTATCCTTCCACGCCGTTGTAGAAAACTCCGATGGGTATTTTTATCTCTTCTTTTGTCTTCCCGATATCGGATCTGAGGGTGTAGATTTTTTCGTATGCAACGGGGATAAGGTTATTAGATGCAAAGAATGCAGCAATACTTATGATAATGGATAGGATAAACAGAGGAGACAATATTCTTGGAAGAGAGATTCCCGCAGCTTTAAGGGCAAGCAGCTCGTTGTTCTCTCCCATATTGCCAAGGGTCATGATGGATGCAAGCAAAGTTGCAAGGGGAAGAGCCAGTGGAAACAGTGTTGCACTTCCCCATCCAAGAAACTCAACTATTACCAAAAAACTTAAACCTTTTCCTACAAGTTCATCTATATACAGCCATAGGAATTGCATTACCAGAATGAATAATACAATTAAAAATGTCATTATAAACGGCCCTAAGAATGACTTTATAAGAAAAAGGTCGAGTTTTTTCATTTATGTTATTTTGTTGCTATCTCTATTAGTTTGTCTACTGCACTTGCAAGACCTTCAATCTTTTTACCACCGGCAGATGCATAGAACGGTTGTCCGCCACCGCCACCTTCAATAAGACGTGCAGCTTCTCTGATGTCTTTTCCGGCATTGGCACCATTATCTACATAATTCTTGCCATATACAAGGGTAATCAAAGGTTTGTTATCAAAATCTATACCAGCAACAAAAATGCAGTCATCTGCCTCTGCTTTAAGTTGGAATGCAATGTCTTTAAGTACATTAGGGTGGATTGTTCCAATGAATTTAAGCACTTTATGCCCATTTACAATGTACATTGAATCCACAATTGCTTTTTTAAGCATTATAGCCTTGTCTTTCTGGAAGCTTTCCACATTCTTTTTAAGTTGCTCATTCTCACCTATCATCTTAGTAAGTGTATTTAAGATGTTAGGGTTGTTGTTAAGCAACTTCTTTATGTTTACAAGAAGATTTTCAGTTTCTTCTATAACATTCTCAGCAACCTCTCCGGTTACAGCCTCAATTCTTCTTATACCTGCAGCAACAGCACTTTCAGAGATAATTTTTAGTATCCCGATAGATCCCGTTGCATTTGTATGAGTACCACCACAAAGCTCAATTGAGTCTCCGAATTTGATAGCTCTAACGTGGTCTGAGTATTTCTCGCCAAACAAAGCCATAGCCCCTTTGGCTTTAGCCTCTTCAATTGGAATGTTTCTGAACTCCTCAAGAGGTTTGTTGGCTCTGATAAGTTTGTTTACAAGTTTCTCAACCTCTCTTAGTTGGG
>CALCUQ010000098.1 GCA_937906795.1 uncultured Bacteroidales bacterium
AGTTGGAGAGTGTAGGCAAAATTATTGCCATTGCATCTGGAAAAGGAGGGGTAGGAAAATCTACTGTATCTGTAAATCTTGCAATTACATTGGCAAAGATGGGATTTAAGGTTGGCCTTGCAGATGCAGATGTATATGGTCCTTCTATTCCTAAAATGACTGGAACAGAGGGTGCTATTCCAGATGTGGAATTTACATATCAGGATGGTTATACAGACAGAGGAGAAGCTGCTATTGAAGACCAGGATGAGAATGGCAAGCAAATGGGCAGAAATCCTCACGGAGCAATAAAGAGTGAGCTTATTGTTCCTGTAGAGAAATTTGGGGTAAAATGGATGTCTATAGGATATTTTGCCAAGCCTGAGCAAGCCCTTATCTGGAGAGGTTCAATGGCATGTAATGCCTTAAAACAAATGACTTTGCAGGTTAAATGGGGTGAGTTGGATTTCTTGCTTTTGGATCTTCCTCCAGGAACAGGAGATATTCACATAAGCATGGTGCATGACATTCCTCTTAATGGAGCAGTTATTGTTACCACCCCTCAGGCAGTGGCTCTTGCAGATGTTGAGAAGGGTATAAATATGTTCCGTAACAAGGATGTAAACAAACACATCTATGGACTGGTAGAGAATATGGCGTGGTTTACTCCTGCAGAATTGCCAAATAACAAATATTATATTTTTGGTAAGGATGGGGGAAAACAGATGGCGGAAAAATACAATGTTCCATTGTTAGGCCAGATTCCTATAGTGCAGGGAATTAGAGAGTGTGGAGATGAAGGAGTTCCTGCAGCGGTAAGTGCCGGTCCTATATTTGATGCATTTGTAGATATTGCAAAAACATTGATTTAATCAGAAAAGCGTGGGCTCCTGATCAAGGAGTCTGTAGCTTAATCTGTGATATGGGGTAACCCCAAACTTTTCTATGGCCTCCCTATGTTCTTTTGTAGGGTAGGCCATATTTTTATCCCACCCGTACTGCGGATACTCTTTTGCAAGTTTTAGCATATATTCATCTCTGTGTGTTTTTGCCAGTACAGATGCTGCGGCAATGGATGCATATTTCCCATCACCTTTAACAACGCAGATATGGGGGATATCTTTATATTTGTAAAACTTG
>CALCUQ010000099.1 GCA_937906795.1 uncultured Bacteroidales bacterium
TTACAACATTATAACTTTCAATTTCAGCATTATTTTGTGCTATCCACTCTCCTATTTGCTTAGCTGTCTCCTCTGGAGACTTTTTGCTTATTTTAAGCAATTGGAAAGTAACCAAAGTTATATCCCCCTCAAACTCCTTTCTGGTTGCCTGGGTCTGAATCATTTTATCTTCAGCTTCAACCCCATAAAGAGATTTTATAGCCTCTTTAGCTTTTAATGAAACAAATATTTCCGGATTCATTTTATATATTTCTATATTATTGTCTGACTATTATTTTGATTTTTCCTCTTTTTCCTTAGCAAGGAATTCATTTAGTGCAGCTTTAGCTTTAGGAGCCAAAATAAACAATGTAAACATTGTTGGGAAAGCCATTAAAGCATATGCCAAATCAATTATACCTACAGCTGCCTTTAAAGGAATCATTGCAGCTACAACTATCATTACCAAATAGATATAATTATAATACTTGCCATATTTTGCACCAAACAGATAACTTGCACATTTGACACCATAATATGAATATGAGAACATTGTTGAGAATGCAAAAATAAGAACCATAAACATCAACAGATAACCACCCCAACCAGGGATTCCTGCCTCAAAGGCTCCAATTGCAATCTCTAGACCTTTAACACTCTCTCCTGCAGTAGTATAATCACCTGTAAGCAGAATAGCAAGAGCTGTTAGAGTACAAACCAACCCAGAATCGATAGAAGGGCCTATCATCGCAACAAAACCCTCTCTTACCGGTACTGGATTTTTAGATGCACCATGCATCATTGAAGCTGTACCTACACCTGCTTCATTTACAAGAGCTGCTCTTCTGGCTCCAATAATTGCAATTCCAACAACTGCACCAATACCTGCCTCAAAATTGAAAGCCTGTGTTACAATATCATAGAAAACAGCTGGAACGTCAGTTATATTTGAAATAATTATATAGAATACAATTAAGAAATATGAAGCAACCATAAAAGGAACAATCTTTGATGAAATTTTTGCAATTCTCTCAATTCCACCCAATACTACAACTGCAACTATAATTGTAATTATAAGACCAATGATAAATCTCAACTGGATTGTATTCTCAATACCGGCAGGAGTAGTGAATACAGTTGTAATAGCTTCAGTAAGCTGATTTGCCTGCATAATACAGAATGTACCAATCATACCAAAGATTGAGAAGAATACAGCCATTAGTTTCCAATTCTTGCCAATACCCTCAGTAATCATATACATTGGGCCACCCTGAACATGTCCCAAATCATCTTTACCCTTATACATAACAGACAAGGTTCCCTCAAAAAATTTGGTAGACATACCCACAACAGCACTTACCCACATCCAGAATATAGCACCAGGGCCTCCCATTGTAAGGGCAATGGCTACACCTGCAATATTACCCATTCCAACGGTTGCAGCAATTGCACTTGTCAAGGCCTCAAAAGAACTTATTTGTCCCTCAACCTTTTCTCCATTATCCTTTAGAGAAGCAATAGCTTTACCCATAAAACGGAATGGAGCAAAACCAGAATAGAACAAGAAGAACAATCCACCACCTATCAATAGAAGGAACAGTGGCATTCCACACACAAAATCACTTATTTTAACTATAATTTCTCCCATAACATATCAGTAATTTAGTTAAGACCTCTATTTTTCAACAATGGAGCAATACCAGGCTGTTTGCCTCTAAAGTTCACATATAAATCCATTGCCTCAATCTCAGAACCTCTCTCAAGAATCTCTTTTCTATATTTGTCTGCAACCTGTTGATTGAAAATATCTCCTGTTTCCTCAAATGCATCAAAAGCATCTGCATCCAGCACCTCTGCCCATATATAGCTGTAATAACCGGCAGTATATCCGCCTGTAAATGTATGGCTGAAATATGTACTTCTGTATCTTGATGGAATTTGTTTCAAAATTCCTCTGTCAGACAACACTTTATTCTCAAAAGCATTTACATCCAAATTCTCAGGAATAGATTTTAATGTATGATAATCCATATCCAAATATGACGCAGCAAGATACTCAACAGTAGCAAAGCCCTGACCATATTTGCCAGCCTTAACCATCTTATCTACAAGTTCCTGAGGAATAACTTCGCCAGTAATATAATGTTTGGCATAAACCTTTAGAACTTCTGGTTTAAATGCCCAATGCTCATTCAATTGAGAAGGCAACTCAACAAAGTCTCTTGGATAACCGCCAAGTCCATCATATTTTACATCTCTCATCAAACTTGCCAAGCCATGACCAAATTCGTGGAAATATGTCTCAACCTCATCGGTAGTAAGTAAAGCAGGCTTGTCACCAACCGGTCTTGTAAAGTTTCCTGCAATTGTAACAAGAGGAATAATTCTATTACCATTTTCATCATACGACTGTCCTCTGAATCCGCCGCACCAAGCACCTGCTCTCTTAGCCCCAGGTCTTGCAAACATATCAAAGAACACAACACCAATCACTGTGTTGTCTTTATCCTTTACCTCAAATGCAACAGCCTCAGGATGAGGAAGCGGAACATTTGTAAGTTGTGTGAATTGCAATCCGAACAATTTGTTTGCAACATAGAATACACCCTCTCTTACATTTTCCATTTTAAAATAAGGGGCCATTTGAGACTCACTCAAATCAAATTTGGCTTTCATTGATTTTTGTGCATAATATCTCCAGTCCCAAGCCTCAAGCTCTATATTTGAACCCTCTTGAGCAATTATCTTACGCATATCATTAGCCTCATTATGGGCAACTTTAATGGCAGGAGCCCATATTTGGTCCAACAAATTGTATACAGCCTGGGATGTTTTTGCCATTCTGTCATCAAGAATGAAATCTGCAGAGGTCTCATAACCCATAATTTTAGCTTTCTGCAATCTCAAATCAATAAGTTGTCTGATAACCTCTTTATTGTCCTGCTCGTTGTTATTGTTACATCTGTTCAAATAAGCAGTAAGAATTTTTTCTCTAAGCTCTCTGTTATCAGCATTTGCCAAGAAAGGCATAATACTAGGATTATCCAATCCAAAATACCATTTACCCTCCTCTCCTGCTTTTTTTGCACGAGCAGCAGCCTCAGCAATCTGATCTTCTGTTAGTCCCGACAAATCTTTTTCATTGTCTACAATAAGAACAAAAGCAGCTGTCTCTTTAAGCATATTCTGACCAAACTGAAGTTGAAGTGCGGAAATTTTTGAGTTTATGTTCTTCAATTCCTCTTTTTTGTCGGCCGACAAATTTGCTCCACTTCTTTCAAATCCCTTGTAAATAAGCTCTACCAATCTCATCTGATCTGCATCAAGATTTAGAGAATCTCTTTTTTGATATACAGCTTTTACTCTTTGGAACAATTTGTCATTCATACTTATAGCACTGCTGTGTGCACTTCTAAGTGGGGACAATTCAGTAGCAATTGCTCTAATTTCATCGTTTGAGTCCACTCCACTTACACTTCCAAATACAGCAGAAACATTTGACAACAGTTCACCTGACTTGTCATATGCCAGAATTGTATTCTCAAAATTTGGTTCCTGCGGATTGTTTACAATAGCATCAATTTCTGCCAAATGAGCATCCATAGCTACTTTAAATGCCGGAAGATAATGTTCTGCCTTTACTTTTTCGAAAGGAGGAATCTGATATGGAGTATCCCACTCTTCCAATAGAGGATTTACATCAGATTTATTAGAGGCACAAGAAGATACCAAAATTCCTGCAGCCATAAGTGATAGTAAATATTTATTCATAGTTTCAATTATTATTTTTCAATTTCAGGTATACACATAAAAATGCTAAAGAGCACCTATCCTAGGTAGCTCTTTAGCAATTTACTTCTTGCGCTATGTCTTAGTCTTCTTATAGCTTTTTCCTTAATCTGTCTTACTCTCTCACGCGTCAAGCCAAAATATTCCCCTATCTCTTCCAAAGTCATCTCCTGAGCTCCAATTCCAAAGAAATATTTTACTATATCCCTCTCTCTTTCAGTTAAAGTGGAAAGTGCACGTTCAATCTCTTTATTCAAAGATTCATTAACAAGTCCTCTGTCTGCATTTGGAGAATCCGGATTGCTCAATACATCAAGCAGACTGTTATCTTCTCCATCTACAAAAGGAGCATCCATTGAAACATGTCTTCCAGACACTCTTAATGTATCAGCAATTTTATCTTTTGGAATTTCCAATATTTCTGCAAGTTCCTCTGGAGAAGGCATTCTTTCATTCTTCTGCTCAAAAATTGACAAAGCTTTATTGATCTTGTTCAATGAACCCACCTGATTAAGCGGAAGTCTTACAATTCTTGATTGCTCTGCCAATGCCTGCAAAATTGATTGTCTGATCCACCAAACTGCATAAGAGATAAATTTAAAACCTCTTGTCTCATCAAATTTTTCAGCAGCTTTAATAAGGCCAAGGTTTCCTTCATTAATAAGGTCAGGCAAACTTAAACCCTGATTCTGATACTGCTTAGCAACAGAAACAACAAATCTAAGGTTTGCTCTTGTCAATTTTTCCAAAGCCTGTTGATCACCTTTTTTAATACGTTGAGCCAACTCAACTTCTTCTTCTACAGTAATCAACTCCTCTCTACCAATTTCTTGAAGATACTTATCCAGAGATGCACTCTCTCTGTTAGTTATGGATTTTGTAATTTTTAACTGTCTCATATAGCCAAATTATCGCGTAAAGGTACAACTACTTTTCAAATTAACCAAAAGATTATATTAAAAATCAGTTCCCTTTAAAACCACAGTCAGAATTCTTTCTACTCCATCTCTGACAATTGTAATCTGGATGCTTTCACCTGGACTATATTTGCTTATTGCAGCCTGAACATCAGAAGGGGTTTTAACAGTTACCCCATTTATAGAAACAATAACATCTCCAGCTCGTATTTCTGCAAGATATGCCGCTGAATTCTTCATAACCTCTGCAACAAAAACGCCTTCTGCCCCGCTCTCCATTTTGGCCATATGTGCCAACTCCTGTGTAAGTTCTGTCATAGAAATTCCAAGCATTGCCCTATTTACCGTTCCAAATTGCTTCAAATCCTCAACAACCTTCTGGGCAATGGAAATAGGCACCGCAAACGAATAACCAGTATACGACCCAGTATTTGAGGCAATAGCAGTATTAATACCAACCAATTCTCCTTTTATGTTAACAAGTGCTCCTCCACTGTTTCCCGGATTTACTGCAGCATCGGTTTGAATAAATGACTCTATTTTAAATGCAGCAGATCTGTCGGGAAGAGAACGGCCTTTTGCACTTACAATACCGGCAGTAATTGTGCTTCTCAAATTGAACGGGCTACCTATAGCAAGCACCCACTCTCCCAATCTCAGATTATCTGAATCTCCCAATGGAACAGTTGGCAAATCCACTCCATCTACCTTAAGCAGAGCAATATCGGTTACCGGATCTGCCCCAACCAGCACTGCATTGAACTGCTTATTGTTTGCCAAAGTAACTTCTATTGCAGTAGCACCAGCTACAACATGGTTATTTGTAATAATGTATCCGTCACTCGAAATTATTACTCCCGACCCTGAATTTGTACTCTCGCGTGGAGCAGAAGGAATTCCCAGAAACAATTCCAATATACTTCTTTCTCTGGATGTCTGAACTCTCTTTACAACTTTAACATATACTACCGCATCCACAGTATTTTCTGCCGCATAAGTAAAATCGGGATATGAACCGTTAATTGTAATATTTTCACCTTTAACATTGCTACCGGAAATTAGCCCCGTGCCACAATTGTCACCATTACCAAAATACTTGACAATAGCAAATGCCACAATGGCATTTATAACTAGTCCAATAACAAATAAAACTCCGTTTTTCTTCATAACATCATTTTTTTAATTCATACATTCAAAACTCAAATTATATGCCAAATTTTTATATATTTGTATGCTAATTAAAATTTAAAAATTATGAGATTTGTTGTTTCGAGTACAGATTTATTACAATGTTTATTATCGCTTCAAAGAGTAATAGTTGGTTCTAAAAGTTCATTGCCAATTCTGGAGAGTTTTATGTTTGTATTGGAAGGCAATACCTTAACAGTTACTGCGTCTGATTTTGAGACTACTCTTAAAACGGTACTGACAATTGATACAGTTGAGCAAGGTGGGGAAATTGCTGTACCTGCAAAACTATTGACAGATTCTCTAAAAGAGCTTCCAACACAACCAATTGAAGTATCAACTCAAGAAGATAAGAATCTTATCAACATCAATTGGGCAAGCGGAAATGCCCAGATTCCATACTCTGGTGTAGAAGAGTATCCGGAACTTCCTGTTCTGAATAACCCAACAACACTAACAATAAATGCACAAACGTTGGCAGAAGGTATAAACAGTACATTATATGCAACAGCAGATGAGGAATTGAGACCTGTTATGAACGGAATATACTTTGATATTGTTCCAGAATCTACAACTCTTGTTGCTTCAAATGCCCACAAACTTGTTTACTACAGAAGAATGGATATAAATGCACCAGCAACATCATCTTTCATTCTGCCTAAAAAACCTGCCAATATTTTAAAGAGCAATCTGGCAAAAATCTCCAATAAGGATGTGGAAAAAATCGTCTTCGAGCATCTTATTGCCT
>CALCUQ010000100.1 GCA_937906795.1 uncultured Bacteroidales bacterium
AGAAAGTGGCAAAAGCTCAATCTCTTTTTTTGTGATTGTTTCTTTCATCTCGCCAACGAAACCTTTTGTAAACTGTTCAAACTTTTCAAGGTCAAACCAAATTTTTTCAAGGTCTTTTTCGTCTTCGGCACCGCTTGCCGCGCCAAATCGCATTGCATCGCCAAAATCATAAAGCATCGAGCCCGGCATAACTGTATCAAGGTCAATCACACATATCCCCTCGCCCGTTTTTTCGTCAAACAAAATGTTGTTGAGTTTTGTATCGTTGTGGGTAACCCTGAGCGGGACTTCGCCTGCATCCATTGCTTCTGTTATAAGCTTTGTATATTTAGGGTATTTTTTTGCGAACTCAACCTCGGGCATGACTTCATCAAGTCTGCCCGATTTGTTTGCTTCAATTGCTGACATAAGCTGATTTACGAAATTTAAGGAGGACTTGTTTTGGCAAGAAAAAGCAAGAAAACTGAAGATAAAGTTGTAAAAAAAGCTACCGGCAAGTCTCCTTCTGTATGGATTGATGAGGCTGTAATTCAAAAGGCAAAGCTCTTGTTGCGTACTACATCTGTTCCTCTGAGTGAGATTGCTGCAAGGGTGGGAATTATGGATCAGTCTTATTTTGCCAGGAAATTCAAGCAGTATCAGTTTATAACCCCTTCTGAGTATAGGAAAAAGATTGATTTGTCCTAATATGTGATTACTTTATCCTAACAACTCTTTTGCTGTAACTCTATTTTTGTCAAAAATTTTGTTTGAATATGAGTTATTTGAAGAGTGTATTGTTTCTAGTTACTTTTGGGGTAATCTTGCTTCCTTGTGATGTATTTGCTAATGAGTCGGTTAAGGAGAGGCAGGATTCTGTTACTGTTTTGTCGGAGATAGCTGTGGTGGCAAAGGCAAAACAAAAGAATAATTTAAGGGAGGAACCTTTGTCGGCGACAGTAGTAAAACTTGGGGAGATTGAAAGGAAACAAATTACCAGTCTGTCTGATTTGTCTTATCAGACTCCTAACCTTTATATTCCAAGTTATGGCTCCAGAATGACATCTTCCATTTATATAAGGGGGTTGGGAAGCAGAATAGATAATCCTGCAGTTGGAATGTATATAGATAATGTTCCATATATGAACAAAAACGGATTTGATCTTGATATTTGGGATATTATGAGAATGGAGGTGTTGCGTGGCCCGCAAAGTACTCTGTATGGGCGTAATACGGTGGGTGGAATTATAAATGTATACACTTTGTCTCCTAAAGTGTATGAGGGAATCAGATTCTCTGGAACATATTCAAGCGGCAACAGTTATAATGTAAAGGGGGCATATTATGACAAATTGAGTAAAAAGCTTGCATTAAGTTTGGGTGGAAATTATTACTCATCCGACGGATTCTTTAAAAATGAGTACGATGGCTCCAACTGTGACTGGGAGCAAGGGGGAAGTGGGAAATTCAGGTTAGTGTATACTCCAAATAGCAGATTGACCATAGACAATTCTTTTTTATTTGGTATTGTTCAGCAGGGGGGATATGCCTACAAACTGTACAGGCCAGAATATGGAATTACAAATCCGGTGGATTATAACGACAAAAGCGGTTATGAGCGCACAACAATCTCAAATGGATTGAGTATAAACTATAATGCAGAAAAATTTAATTTTTCGAGTGTGACATCCTGGCAATACCTTAATGATTGTATGACTTTAGACCAGGATTTTACTTCAAAAAGCATGTTTACATTACAGCAAGCTCAAAATGAGCATACAGTAACTCAAGATTTTGTTTTTACAAGTAAGCAGGATAAAAAATACAAATGGCTTTTAGGTGCATCTTTCTTTTATAAAGGGATGACTATGGATGCTCCGGTAGTATTTAAAAAGGACGGAATTAACGAACTTATTCTTAATAATATAAACCAGATGTTCAGCAAACTTCCGCCACCAATGAATACAGCAAATCTGGCTTTTGACCAGCCGCAACTTGATTTGGCAAGTGATTTTGATTTGCCTGTAATTGGTGCTGCATTGTACCATCAGTCTGAGTATACATTGGGTAAATTTACTTTTATAGGTGGGTTGAGGTTTGATTTTGAGAATGCCAGAATAAAATATAATTCCAATACTTTGGTAGATTATATATATACAATGACAATTCAAATGAGTCCAATGATGCCTCCAAGGGAGATTAGAATTGAAAAAACTGTGGAGAGTATATTGGAGGGAAATATAAAGGATAATTACTTTGAGGTGTTGCCAAAATTTGTAATCCAGTATTCATTGGATAAAACTGGGAGTGTCTATGCTTCCATTACAAGGGGATTTAAGGCAGGTGGATACAATACCCAGATGTTTTCTGATATTTTGCAGAATGAGCTTAAGTCTGATCTTATGAATGATTTGATGAGTTCACAAGGGGGAGGCTTTGGCTCAGGTTCAATGGGTGGAGGTATGATTGGGGGAGGTTCAACCTATTCTGTTGAAGATATTATAAAATATAAGCCGGAGTACAGCTGGAATTATGAGATTGGAACACATCTGAACTTTATGGATGGCAACCTTAATGTTGATGCCGCTTTGTTTTATATAGAGTGTAAAGACCAGCAGCTTACTATTTTCCCTAGCGGAACCACAACCGGAAGAATGATGACCAATGCCGGTAAAACAAGAAGTGTTGGAATGGAGTTTGCCTTAAAAGCAAAAGTTGCCAAAGGACTTGATTTGGATTTTTCTTATGGATATACCAATGCTAAGCTTACCAAGTATTTTAATGGTATACATGTTCCATATGTTCCAATGAATACCCTAAATGGAAATGTTTCATATACATGGCGCAATTTGGGCAGAGTGCTTGACATGCTTTCAATTAGAGTAGGATATAATGGAGTTGGCAAGATTTTTTGGAATGAGGAAAATACTGTAAGTGAAGATTTTTACTCCCTTTTGAATGCATCAATCTATGCCCAGAAAGGAATTCTGTCTTTGGAGTTATGGAGTAAGAATCTCACCGACACAAATTATAACGCATTTTATTTTATGTCTGTGGGGAATCCATTTTTCTCGCAAGGAAGACCTGCTGAATTTGGAGTAACTCTATCTTTGCAGTTATAATAAAGTCTTATAAATAATGTGGTGGTTCCTATTTCCTTTTGGGATTTTTAGGGAACCACCCTTTTTTTACCCTTTCCCTTTGCTCAAACACTTCTAATATTGACCAGAATGATGAGAAAGCTGTTACACCTAAAAGTGTAGTAATGGTTGGTTGGGTTATAATAAGGGAGCCTGTTGTACATACGATGCCCAAAAAGAGAAAAGCCCACCAGCATTTGACTCCAAAGTAATACT
>CALCUQ010000101.1 GCA_937906795.1 uncultured Bacteroidales bacterium
GTTTCTTCATCATACTTATCACCATAAGAGATAGCATTTGCATACGAATCACAGGTTGTTGTATAGGCACCAGAACCTGTCAAATTAGCATAAATCGCATCGCAGCTTCCTGCAACACTCTTAAATTAAACTTTAACCACGATAATTCTCGATTATCTAGCCATTGTTCAGCCATTTTCCATCTGCTGTAGTCATTTCTGTTCTCAAATACCAGGAACAATAGCTCTTTCTCTGGGAATCTTGCTGCATATATCTGATATCCACCATTATCTCCAGTATGGTAAACTTTTCTAGGCATATCTGGCTTGTCCTCTATAAACCAACCATAGCCATAAGATGTATATGGTCTGTTCTGGTAACTGCTGAACTCGCTGCCACTTACTTTATTTTGTGGAGAATGAGCAGCTTGAGTTGTTTCTGGGTTAAGAATTGTATTGTTTCTTAATGCCTTCTCCCACATAGCAAATTCGTGTGTAGAGGTATAAATGCCACCATCAGCTTTTGTAGCAAAGAAAGTCTCCTCACCATAATCATATTGTCTGAATACTTTCTCCTCTGGTGCAATTGTGTCATTTTGAGGAATATAACCATGAGACATTCTTGGGATTTCTCTATCAGCCTGGAAGTATACTGTTTCCTGCATACCTGCAGGAGTAAATATATTTTCTCTCATATATTGCTCAAATGGCATCCCCGACAATGCTTCAATCATAACATAAAGCAGTTGGAATGTAGGGTTCTGATAATCATATTGAGTACCAGGTTTGAATTTTAACTCTTCCAAATCTTTCATGTACTCAATAGATTGCATATCGGTACAAGTTAGAGTGAAGTTTCTGTCTGTTCTAGGTCTTGAATCTGGAATACCTGAAGCATGAGACATAAGATGAGCAACTGTTATATCTTTAAACATCTCTTTTTTCTTAGGAAGATATTTGGTTACATCTGGATGAACATCGTATATACTCTTATTGATATCCAGTTTGCCCTCTTGTGCAAGTTTTAATATGGCAACTGCTGTAAATTGCTTTGACACAGAAGCAATATTAAAGAATGTATTGCCATCTATCTGAGTGTTAAGCTCAATGTCTGCAATACCATATCCTTTATCAAAAATAATGGAATCACCTTTTAGAACCAATACAGCACCTCCTGGGTTTGGTTGTGGAGTGTATCTTGCTGTAAATAAAGAGTCAATCTTTTGTAACGCTATCTGATCTTTAGATAGAGTGGGGGTGTTGTTGCATGATGTCATTGCTGTGAATGTAATTAATGTTGCAATTGCAATCAAAATTTTGTTTTTCATATTGTTGTTATTTATTTTATGTTTAATCTGCAGAAATTTAATGCATTGGCAGAAAATCTCTGGATATTTACAGATCTGCTTCCTTTAAAATTATATTTTACAGAGCATACTTTATCTTTGCTTGCAAATCCAATCCAGACTGTCCCTACTGGTTTGTCTGGGGTACCTCCAGAAGGTCCTGCAATACCGGATGTTGCTATTGCATATGTTGTATTAAGTGCTTCTCTGGCACCAATAGCCATTTGTTCAACGCACTCTTTACTTACAGCACCGTGTTGGTCCAAGATATCTTGAGAAACACCTAATATATTCATTTTTACACTATTGTCATATGAAACAATACCACCATAAAATGCTTTTGATGCACCAGGAACAGAAGTTAAAAGGTGAGCAAGCATACCACCTGTGCATGATTCCGCTACTGCAAGTGTTTCATTGTTGCTGCTTAATTGTTCTATTATAATTTTCTCTAGGGAATCTGTGCCTTCTCCGTATATTGCTTCTGAAATTATTGGAGTAAGTTTTGCAATTTGTTCATTTAAAGCAACAGTGCCCTCCTCTTTATTGACTCCGTAAATGGAAAGTCTAAGTCTTACTCCAAGCAATGGATTTGGCAGATATGCAAGATGTATATTTTGTGGCAGACTGTCTTCCCATTGTTCAATCATTTTAGAGAGTGTGGATTCTGCAATACCATAGGTGCAGATGGTTTTATGCATTATGCTCTCAAGACTGTAATGCTCCCTTATAGATTCAATAACTTTTGGAATGGCCGCTTCTGCTTCAAATGGAACACCTGGCAATGAGTAAATTACAGCTTTATGCCCATATTTTTCTTTGGGAATTTCAAATTCCATACAAGGAGCTGTACCACACTGGTTAACAATTACTTTACAACTGTTTGGAACAGAAGCCTGAGCTATATTTATATCACTTAGTTCTACACCTCTTGCTGTTAAGTAACTCTTTATTATTGCCAGTTGCTCTTTGTTTTCAACAAAACCTGTTGCATTGGTAATCTTCCCTAATGTTTTCTTGGTTATATCATCTTTTGTAGGTCCTAATCCACCTGTAATAACAACTATATTTGTGTTTTTAAGGCAGTTTTCTATAGTTTCAATAATCTGGTCTTCCTGGTCAGATGTAGAAACCATAGAGCATACCTTTACTCCAATAGAATTGAGTGCTGTGGCAATTTTAGATGAATTGGTGTCAACAATCTGGCCAATTAAAATCTCATCTCCAATTGTACATATTG
>CALCUQ010000102.1 GCA_937906795.1 uncultured Bacteroidales bacterium
GAACAGAGGTAACAGAATTAAACTTGACACTCTTGAATATAATTCAAATTACCTGAGAGCCTCACACTCAATAGAAGCTTTTAATGGATTTAATATTGGGACAATATTTGCAATAAACAACTACCAGCAGAGAATAACAAAGAATTCCAATATAAGCAAGAGTGATCTTACAGAATACAGGAGTTATATTGGAGAAATAGATTTGTCTTATACTCCCGGACAATATTATTACTATAATAAAAAGAGCAAAGTATATCTACATTCAAACTACCCTACTTTCAAAGTGAACTATGCATACGCATTTGGTGGGAAAGACAGAAAAAACATTAAAATAGTTTCTTTCCAAAGTCTTGAATTTGATATACATCAGCAATTAAAAATTGGGCCACTCCACAAGCTCAGCTACAGATTTGGTATAGGAGCATTTTTCAATTACTCCAACCTGCATCTGGCAGAATTTGAATATATGAGAAAAAATGACCTTCCACAGGGGTGGAATGATACTAATGCCGGGAGATTTCATTTACTCACCGACATAAACTACAACGACATTAAGAAATACATAAGAATGAATCTCAAGTACGATGCTCCATTCTTGCTTGTTCCAATCCTTTTCAAACATGTCCCAATTGTAGTAAATGAACGGTTATACTACAATATGCTATTGGCCCCAAATATGAAACCATTTGTTGAGTTTGGCTATGGGATAGGTACATTCATAGCCAATATAGGAATATTTTGGGGTGGCGAAATAAATAAAATGGACAAAGTGGGAGTAAAACTTACAGTAGAGTTATTCAACAACTTCTATCATTAATAACCCCACTGTAAGAGAATAAACACTACCACTTTACATTTCTTCCCGACATCTCACCCAAACAATTTACAACTAAAGCAATAAAAACAATTATAGCAAACATAACAATCTGTAATTTTCCTGCAAAAATAGATGGATGATTTGACAAGTTTTGACAAAATGAGGGGAATTTTAACCTGAATTCAAGAATTTAATGCTGTTGAAAAAATTCTCTCAATTTATATAACATACAACTATAAAGTCTTTAAATCCAATATAAAATTATAGGATAACTAAAATAATAAAACTAAATTTGTTATGTTACGTATAACTAGTGAGTGATATAACTTTTATAGGTTTGCTCAATATTCAAGCAAAAGAGAAAAATTACATACAGATAAATTACAATAAATGAAAGCATATTATAGTATTAAAGAAACATCTGGCATATACCAGATTATGAAGGGCAATAGAAAAGTAACAACTCCGCGGAAATCACCTGTTTGTACTAAAACTCAGAATCTCGCAGAGTGGATGCTATATGAGTATGAGAAATACGGAACTGATTGGGAACAACTGTTTTATGTAAGATTTTTACATTACTCTTATTGTGATATGCCTCAATTAACAGAGGATGACAGAGATCAAACAAAAGAGTGGATAAAGGAAATTTTATATAATGACCCGTTTTGGGCATATAATGAGCCTATCCAGAACAGGGCAATGGTAGTTAATAAATATGTAGAGAAACTACCGGATGTGATTATGAATCTACCACACCATATGCTAATATCGTTCATCGTATGGGCAAATTTAACTGGGTCCATTTTATTGACTCACCATATTTTAAAAACATTGCTTGCCGATGACGGATGGTACTCTCTAGATGATATGGATGATTTTGTAGATGAATTGATTGAGTACGGTAATAATATGGATGTTAGTTTATATATCAACATACCTTGGGAAACAGATTATCTAAAATCTTCAATAAAAACATTGGTCAATTATTGCTCATACTCTAAAGTATAAGGGAAAAATATAAGAGCACAATACACCTCAAATATGACACAACAAAATGCAAAGTCTAAGGTTCTTGAATTGCTTTTAGAGATTAATCGTCCTGGAATTGATAATGTTATAGATTTTATCAATTCCAGCAACTATCTTACAACTGCACAATGCTACAAGCATCATAAATGCATGTATGGACTGCTGATGCATAGTCTTGAGGTTCTGGATGCTATGCTAAAGAATAATATATTCAATCTCTCGCGCGAAAGCATTATTATTGTGGCACTATTTCATGACTTAGGCAAGGCAACTCTCAATGGGAAAAAAATTGGAATGGGAAATCATTGCTCCAGATCTATCGCTATTCTAAAAAGATGTAGATTTGAACTTACAGAATGTGAATATAATGCTATTTACAATCACCACCCAGGAGGAAATATCTATAAAATGCTTGGAGTTGCCAGCAACTCACTGCAACTTCTACTTCACATAGGAGATTGTATAAGTACTGGTATAAACAAAAGAGGCAAGGTCTATAATTTTTCATATATATAATAACTATTGATAGTAAATATGACTAAAGGAATAATCGGAACTGTTATAGGCGATATTATTGGTTCAACAAGAGAATCCAGATCTGTTAGAAACAAAGGATTCAAACTATTTACAAAAGGATCAACCATCACAGATGATTCAGTCCTTACCATAGCAGTAGCAGAGTGGATGATTGATAAAAAGCATATTGATATTGCTGACTCACTCAAGGAATGGGCAAAAACATACCCCCATGCCGGATACGGTAGCTCTTTCAAAAGGTTTCTTTCTAACAAAACAGGAGAGTGTTTATCAAGCACACATAATGGATCCGCAATGAGAGTAAGCTCAGTAGGCTTCTTAGCATCTTCTTTTGATGAATGTATGGCACTGGCAAAGGAATCTGCGATTCCGAGTCATAACTCTAGCACTGCAATAGCAGCTACGCAAGCTGTAGCTGCAGCAATCTACATGGCACGTGAGGGTAAGTCAAAAGAAGAGATAATAATGTTTATTGAAGAAAAATTTGGGTACAACCTTCATAGAACATATGAAGAGGTACGGTATGAAATTCTTCAAGCCAAAGCTATCCGTAATATAGATTACGAAGCATCTCATGAGAGGATAATTAATGCCGAAGCCACAGTAGGAGATGCACTTATAGCGTTCCTTTATGGCAAT
>CALCUQ010000103.1 GCA_937906795.1 uncultured Bacteroidales bacterium
GATAAGCGCATAAATTGTTGATTGCGGTTGCAGGATAACAGGATATCTTAACTCAACTGTAAATTTATCGTATACATTACCGTTATAGTTACCATCTTCTGATATTGGAGTCAATGAGTAGTTTGGATAACCTCTCAATCCAATAATCTCAGATCCATAAGTATTGTAACCGCTCATACCGTCACCACCCAACTGGAAGCCTTCAAATGGAGAATATCCCAAATCTCTATTGTAGTAGCCCAAATATCCGAAATTAGCCGATGTTTTTAGCACTAAATCACCAAACAGCCTTGTATACAATGTACCTTTGAAAGTCCATTTGTGGTACTCAATAAATTTATATTTCTCCTGATCAGTCATGTTCTTATAATCTTTATCCTTGCCAAACAGAGAGTATGGAGTAAGCTGAACACTGAACAACATATCAGAACCGCTTCTAGGATATATCTGTTGGTCTGTTGAATTTCTGTTCAATGAGAACTTATAACTGAAGTTGTTGGATTGTCCTGTACTAAACAGGAAGTTATAATTCCAGTTGTGCAAATTATAGTATTGCCAGCTCAACTCATTATACAATACAAAATAATCATCCGGCCATTTCAAGCGTGTACCAATTCCCAAAGCGATACCGGCAACCTCCATATATTCATCAGATGTCTGATAGAAATAGTATGAATTGGTTTGCCTTGTATAATATGCAGAGAAATTAAGGGAGGTAGGTTTTTTACCTGTCAGCCATGGTTCCATAAAGCTAAGGGACAAAGCTGTATAGTATGTACCGTTTGTCTGGAACTTGATAGACAGAGTCTGGCCATCTCCCAATGGAACAGGTCTCCATGCTCCTTTCTCAAACATTCTTCTTGCAGAGAAGTTATTGAAACTTACACCTACTGTACCAACGAAAGTGTCACCACCCCATCCACCAGACAACTCCAACTGGCTGTTAGGTTTCTCTGTAAGGTTATAAGCAATATCCACTGTATTGTTCTGGGCATTAGGCAAAATACTGTAACCAGCCTCAGAATATGCCTTTTCTGCATCAAAGTGACCTATAGAAGCCAACTCTCTAAGAGAACGTTCAAAATCTGTCTGACTGAACAGATATCCTGGTCTTGTATATAATGCACGTCTGGCAATTTTTTCACTTGTAATGGTATTACCGTTAATGATAATGTTATTGAATGTTGCAGGCTTACCCTCCATAATTCTCATCTCAACATCTATGGAATCACCATCAATTCTAAGCTCAACAGGATTTACGTTAAAGAACAGATATCCATTGTCTGTATACATTCTTCTAACATCCATAAACTGCTTTTTAGGGTCTCCATTCAGACGTTTCTGCATATTTACAACATCATATACATCACCTTTTGACACCCTTAGAACGTTGCTCAACTGCTCTGCAGAGTATACTGAGTTACCTGTCCAAGTTATGTCTCTAAAATAATATTTCTTACCCTGCTCAAATACGATATCCAATCCCAACCTGTCTTCTGTAATATAATAAAGGGAATCTCTTAGAATTTTTGCATCCCTGAATCCTGCCTCATTGAATACCTCAATCAGACCATCTTTTTCGGTTTCATACTCTTTTTGATTGAATTTCTTTGAGTTAAAGAAGTTCCTCAGTCTCTTGTCCTTGGTTTTTTTCAAAGCCTTTCTTAGCTTACCCTCCTTAATCTGATCATCAAATCCGCTAAGATTTATAATCTGCATTCTCACTTTTGGCCCTTTATCAACATTAAATGTAACACGCACAGCATTCTTTACTACAGTATCGTTTGTAATCTGCACATCAATCTCTGTTTTAAGAAAACCTTTTTCTGCGTAATATCTTTTAATGATATCTTTTGATGATTTGATTACATAATCAGACACCTCTCCTCCCCTTCTAAGCTTAAGTCTCTCTTGCAAATCGTTCTTTTCAGAATTTTTCATTCCTGTAAACAGCCATCTTGAAACCCTTGGTCTCTCCTGAAGTTTTAGAACAAAATAGCAAGTATCCTTGTTCTCCGACAAAGAATCAATGTACAAAGAGACATCAGAGAATTTTCTCTGTGCCATAATTCTTTTTACAGCAGAAGAAATCTCCTCACTTGGAACTTGTACTTTATATCCTTTTTGCAAACCGGTTACAGAAACAATTGCTTCCTCCCTCAAATATGTAACACCCTCTACTTTAATACCACCAATAACATATTCTTTTGGTTGGCTATAATCCACTACAACATTGTTCTTAACTTGGGCGCCAAGAACATATGGAACTAAAAGTGTGAATACAAATATTAATCTGAAAATTTTCATCAAATAAAACGTAATATGCTCTTTTACTTTATTTTACCAAACCTTCTATCTCTTTTTGTGAAGGCTTCTAATGCTTGTTGGAATTGTGGTTTGCGAAAATCAGGCCAAAGAATATCTGTGAAATAATATTCTGTGTATGCAGTCTGCCACAACATATAGTTACTTATCCTCTCCTCACCACTTGTTCTGATTAGAAGATCCGGGTCTGGAATTCCATAAGTGCTTAAATATGTATCAAATAGCTCTTGTGTCAATTCAACTTTTTCCCCAAGGACAATTTTTTGTGCATTATCCTGCATTATCCTTTGGGTAGCCTGCAAAATATCCCACTTTCCACTATAACTTAAGAAAACAATC
>CALCUQ010000104.1 GCA_937906795.1 uncultured Bacteroidales bacterium
ATATTTTATTTCTGATATATGTAATAAAATACTGTCATCTATTTCATTCATTTTAATTATTAACTTCTCATACACCTCATCTGGTACATAGTTAACTAAAGTAGGAACATTAAAAATTTCATTTACAGTATTTTACCTTTTGCAAGGCTTTCTCAATTGTAGCTGTAAGAATATCTATTGCAACTTGATTGTGTCCACCTTGAGGTATAATTATATCTGCATAACGCTTGCTTGGCTCAATAAATTGCAGATGCATAGGTTTAACTGTATGAGCATACCTTGCCAAAACCTGCTCAACTGTTTTTCCTCTTTCTACAATATCACGTTGAATTACTCTGGATAATCTGTCATCTGCATCTGCATCAACAAATATCATTATATCCATAAGTTTTCTCAACTCTTCGCACGTAAAGATAAGAATACCCTCAACAATTATAATATGTGCAGGATTTACCTTTACAGTCTCAGTTTTACTTCTGGAGCATGTTACATATGAATAGACCGGTTGCTCAACACTCCTCCCCTGTTTAAGTTCTTTAAGATGCCCAATAAGCAAATCAAAATCAACAGATTCAGGATGGTCAAAATTTTGCACAGCCTTTTGTTCTTCTGTCAAATGGCTGCTGTCTTTGTAATAGGAATCCTGAGGAACTATTACCAGATCTTCATCTGCCAAAAGCTCTTTTACCTTTCTTACAACTGTAGATTTGCCACTGCCTGTGCCACCGGCTATTCCAATAATCAACATAAGACTCAAATATTAAAAATCTGCAGATTTAGGTGTTCTTGGGAAAGGAATCACATCTCTGATATTCTGCATTCCTGTAACAAACAACAACAGTCTCTCAAAGCCCAAACCAAAACCACTATGAGGAGCAGTACCAAAACGACGGGTATCCATATACCACCATAAGTTTGTAGTATCCATTCCCAGCTCATCAATTCTGGCTTTAAGCTTTTCAAAGCTCTCCTCTCTTTGAGAACCACCAATAATCTCACCAATCTTAGGGAACAGAACATCCATTGCTCTAACTGTCTTTCCATCGCTGTTCTGTTTCATATAGAATGCTTTAATATCTTTAGGATAATCTGTTAGGATAACAGGTTTCTTAAAGTGTTTCTCAACAAGATATCTCTCGTGCTCGCTTTGCAAATCTGTACCCCATGAAACAGGATACTCAAATTTTTCACCACTATTTACAAGAATCTCAACACCCTCTGTATAAGACAATCTTACAAAGTCAGTTGATATTACACCTTGCAGACGGCTAATAAGCTCTTTGTCAAACATATCGTTCAAGAACTTAAGATCATCCATGCAATTGTCCAATGCGTATTTTACACAGTATTTGATAAAATCCTCTGCCAGATTCATATTGTCCTCAATCTCGTAGAAAGCAACCTCTGGCTCTACCATCCAGAACTCTGCCAAGTGTCTTGGTGTATTTGAGTTCTCAGCTCTGAATGTTGGGCCAAAAGTGTATATCTGGCCTAATGCCATTGCACCCAATTCACCCTCCAATTGGCCACTTACTGTAAGAGAAGTCTGTCTTCCAAAGAAATCGTTTGAGAAATCAACTTTACCTTCTTGAGTTTTAGGAACATTGTTAAGATCCATAGTTGTAACCTGGAACATTGCACCAGCACCCTCGCAATCACTGGCTGTGATAAGTGGAGTGTGCAAATAACAGAATCCTTTATCATTAAAATATTTATGGATAGCAAAAGCCATTGCATGTCTGATTCTCAATACACAACCAAATGTATTGGTTCTAGGTCTAAGGTGAGCAATCTCTCTGAGGAACTCCATACTGTGGCCTTTTTTCTGCAAAGGATAAGTCTCAACATCGGCTTTTCCGTAGATTTCAATCTCCTTTGCTTGAATCTCTACACTCTGACCTTTGCCCATAGACTCAACCAAAGTACCTTTTACAGCAATACATGCACCTGTGGTTATATCTTTCAACAACTCGTCAGAAAAGTTTGCCGCATCACAAACAACCTGTATATTATTTACTGTAGAACCGTCATTCAAAGCTATGAAAGCTACATTCTTGTTTCCTCTCTTTGTTCTTACCCAACCTTTTGCAAGAACCTCCACACCAGGAGTTTCGCAGAGTAATTGAGCCACTCTCTTTCTAATAATTTCACTCATATATAATAAACTACTTTATCTATGTTAAAGGGGTGCAAATTTAGCAATTATTTTATATACTTTCTTAGAGTTCTGGACCAAATCTTATACCCCGCCTCATTTATATGCAAACCATCTGTTGTAAACATCATATCAAGGTTTCTTGAACCAGGAGCAGTAAACTTGTCATACAACCAGATAAACTCAAGGTTATATTTTTTTGCAAGTTTTCTCAAACGGTTATTTACATTTTTCACTGTATGAGTCTTCCCTTTCATAGTCTTGTACTTACAATGAGGCTCATTAAAAGGAAGCAAAGACTGGATATATAGAGTTGTATTTGGGCATTGCTCCACAATTGTAGATACAACCCTTTCTATATCAATCATAATGCTATCTACAGTAATATGGTGGCTAATATCATTTACACCACATAAAAAGAAAATTTTCTTAGGATTGGCTGGCAAAATCTGGTGAAGTCTGTCATAAATTCCAGGAGCATCATCGCCTACAATACCACGATTTATAATCCTTGTACCCTCTGGAAGCAAATCCTTAAAATACTCTTCCCAATCACCCCCTTCAGTAAGGCTGTCGCCCAACATTACTATATCGTTGGAAGTAATTGGTGCTTCCTGCTCAAATTGAGCTGTTCTATTATAATAATGGTCACTATATTTTCTTTGTTGTGCCAACACAGAAGTAGAAACAACAAACATAATGGTATATAGAATAATTTTTTTCATACAACAAAACTCCTTTTTTTAGAAACCTATTGCTTTAGATACCGCACTCTCATTCCAACATCTGTCAATTACAGTAACAATATATTTTGAACCTTTACTGTGATTATCATTCTCCTTATTGACATCAAAACTGCATTTGTTGGTTAGTTTGACAAGATACTCAGAATTTGAAATATCTGCTTTTACACCTTTAGGGAAACAATAAACTGCATAAAACAAAGCTTTTTGCATTGGCTCTGCAGCATCTGCCGCGTTTTGTTCCCATTTGATTTCACTTCCACTCTTCTTAATGTTTGAAACACCTTTTGGAGCCTTATTGTCCAACCATGTATATGCAGGAATCAATGCCGGATATTTCTGATAAATATCTCTAAGTTGAGTCTGCATATTTGCACTGTTTCTAACCAAAGACCATGCCGGCCACCAAATATTGCCGCTAACATGCTCAAGTTCGCGTACCAGTTTCATTTTAGCCTCTGTTTGAGGAATATCAGGATTGTCAAGATCTGGTTTTGAGAAAGAACCTACACTTTGTCCAATATACAAATGACCTCTCTTCCAATCATTGTTCCACCATTTAATCAATGTAGCATAGTCTGCTCTCTTATGACCTATTTCCCAATACAATTGAGGTACATAATAATCAATTATACCTTTTGCAGCCCAGCCTGGAACGTCTGCAAACAACTCATCATAGTTAGACAAACCATTTGTATCACTTCCAGATCCATCAGGGGTATCTTTCTTGTTTCTATGAATACCAAATGGGCTGATACCAAATCTCACCCAAGGTTTGATTGATTTGATTCTTGTATTGATCTGCTCAATAAGCATCTCTACATTGTGTCTTCTCCAATCGCCCAATACCTGTTTGTAATTGTCACCCTTAACTACAAATCCTTGTGCAGCTGCATATTTATCAAAAGCCTGCTTGTCATTGAATTCTTCGTCGGGAAGAGGATATGGATAAAAATAATCATCAAAATGAACTGCCTCAATATCATATCTGGTAACAATATCTGCAATTACATTTGTAGTAATCTCTTTTCAATTCTTCTTAATTTTGATAGAATAATCCT